>NZ_VOQX01000080.1:0-19261 GCF_016643525.1 Pantoea sp. Morm
CTGTGCCCGCATGACCACCACCGATTACGATGACGTCAAAAGGATCTGGATAAAACATGAAGTGGGTCCTCGTTAGTGTTCGGACAGGGATCGTTGCCCTGGGCGGTGGATTCTACTGAAATTCTGTTCAGGGCGAAAGTCGCGGGATCCTGCGGTTTAAAAGAAAGGATCTTAAGTCTTTTATATGATCTCTCTGTTAGATCTCTTATTAGGATCGCCCCTGTCTGTTGATAACCCGGAAAAGCGCTGTGGCAACAGGGGATTAGCGAGGATCGTTTACTGTGAATGATCGGTGATCCTGATCCGTATAAGCTGAGATCAACTTTGCTACTTATGCACAGCGTAAAAAAGCATCAGCGGTTGTTCTTTGGATAACTACTGGTTATACGCATGAAATAACGGATCTTATCCACAGGGCGACGCAGGTAAAAAGCGATAAAACAGCGGAATCAACTGGGGATCGACACAAATACCCGATCCCCGACCAGCAAAGATCGTCTTAAATCTGCGGGTGCCAGCTGGCGACCCACACTTCCGCCGGATCTTCCGGAATCTCATGTTCCAGCACGTCGATCTCCAGCCGATCGCCAATACGTTTGGCGCCCAGCTGCGTTAACGTCGTCTCCAGCAGCTTGATCGCACCGCAGAACAGATCGTATTCATGATTACCGATACCCACTGCGCCAAAGCGTACGCCTGACAGATCCGGCTGGCTCTCCTGCAGCGCTTCATAAAACGGCAGCAGGTTGTCCGGCAGTTCGCCGGCACCGTGCGTTGAGCTGACAATCAGCCAGACGCCCTCCTGCGGCACCTCATCCAGCTCGGGTCCGTGCAGCAGTTCGGTTGAAAAGCCTGCTTCCTGCAGTTTCTCTTCCAGATGTTCAGCGACATATTCGGCGCTGCCAAGGGTACTGCCACTGATTAAGGTAATATCGGCCATGATGCTCTCCCGCACTAAAGGCGAGCATTGTACGCTGTGATCAAGCGGTGATCCACCTGTGGAAAACAGGGTTAATCGTCGATAGCATCAGGCGACAAGGCGCATCACAAAAGCGATCCGCCCGGGATAAGGTTATGCACAGCGGGGAAGCCGATCACGGCTTGATGGTACGCATGATCGGGTTTTGCAGCGAGATCAGCGTCTCGGTGGACTGGATTTCATCAATGGTCTGGATCTTGTTGATCAGCACCTGCTGCAACGCATCAATGGAGCGGCACATCACTTTAATAAAAATGCTGTAGTGGCCGGTGGTATACCAGGCTTCCACCACTTCATCCAGCGCTTCCAGTTTGCTGAGCGCTGCCGGATAGTCGCGCGCGCTTTTCAAAATGATGCCGATAAAACAGCAGACATCAAATCCGAGCTGCCGTGGATCGATCTCCACGCGCGTACCCAGAATAATCCCCGCCTGACGCATTTTCTCGACGCGCACGTGAATCGTGCCGGGGCTGACGTTGAACTGCTTGGCGAGTTCGGCGTACGCGGTGCGCGCGTTTTGCAGCAGCGCATTTAAAATGCCGCGGTCGAGATTATCCAGTTGCAGGTGTTCCGCCATCATCCATCCTCATTAGGTTCTTCTTCTCTGAACAGGGAGAATGTGCAGCAAATTAGCGGGACAGGCAAGGCGCAGACAGCGGAGCTGCCGCTGTCTGCACGCTTTTTAGCGCTTACGCCACAGCGTCAGCTGGGCCTGTGTGTGCTGGAACTTACGCGCGGTTTCGCGAATCACAAACGGCACGTCCTGCGGCGGCGCAACCTCCTCAAAGGCATCGCGCAGCAGTCGTTGCAGCGCCTGCCAGGTGGTGAGCGCTTCACCGTTTTCACGGAAACCGCCCAGCCAGTTCTCCTTCGGCGTGAACTCTTCCAGCCAGGTGTAAGGTGAGGAGATAGCCAGCAAACCGCCGGAGCGGATCATCGGCGTGATGTCCTGCAGGAAGCGCTTCGGCTGGCGCAGGCGATCGATCAGGTTGGAGGCCAGTACCAGATCGTAGCCATCGGGCTGCGGTTTCAGGTTACAGGCATCGCCCTGCACAAACTGAATGCGCTGCGCCAGGGACTCATCGAAACCAAACTCTTTCAGCCGCACCTGGCGATACTCCACCAGCTCTCCCTCTTCCGGCACCACGTAACGGAAATCCTCGCCCGAAGTCAGCTGCAGCGCCACGTCGATAAAGCGCGCCGAGTAATCCATGCCGGTGACCGCAGCAAAATGGCGTGCCAGTTCAAAGCTGGCACGGCCGGTGGCGCAGCCGATATCCAGCGCGTGGCCGCGCTGCGCGCAGTGCGGCAGCACGATGTCGACCAGCGCCGCCGCATAGTTCGGCACACCGTAATAGCCGGGGCCGTACTGGAAGTCGAGGTACTGCGACACCATGCTGTCGGTTTCATACGGATTCAGCGCCATGCTCTCCTGATGTGAGGAAACCACGTAGCGGAAACCGGCATGCTGGAAGAAGTGGCGCCGGAAGGCGTAGCGTGAGGATTTCAGTGCTTCGTTGCCGGTGGAGATCCAGCTGCCGCCTTTGATCAGCGCATGTTTGCCGTCAAAGGTGGGCGTGGAGAAATCGTCATACAGCGGATGTACCCTGAAGCCTTCAAAGCCGTTGGTCGGCGTGGTGGTCCACTGCCAGACGTTGCCGACAATGTCGAAGAAATCACCCTGGGTAAAGTGGTCTACCGGACAGGAAGAGGCCCAGCGGGCAAGATTGATGTTGCCCGGCGCGTCGATCCAGTCCGGCTGATCGCCGGCAACCTGCTCGCGCAGCTGCATCCACTCGGCTTCGCACGGCAGCTGGATCGCTTTGCCGCTCTCTTCCGCCAGCCAGCGGCAGAATGCCGCGGCTTCCAGCTGATTCACTTCGGCGGGCCAGTCCCACGGCATCGCCACTTCTTCGGTCATCAGGCGCAGCCGGAGATCGTCAGGTTGCGCGATGTCGCCGACCCAGAAAGTCGGCATCTGCGGCTGGGCAAACTCGCGCCAGCCCCAGCCTTCGTCATCCCACCAGCGGCGTTCGTTATAGCCGTTGGCGGCAATAAAATGAAAGAACTCGGCGTTGCTCACCAGCATTTTGCTGGCTTTGAACGGTTTCAGCTCAGTTGTAAGGCTGCCGTATTCATTATCCCAGCCGTAGGTATCATCGGTTTTACCCTGCGTGACGCGTCCGCCTGGCATCGCCACCAATGTATTGGCCGGTACCGAGGCACGATCGTGGCGCGCCTGCGGACACGCCGGCCAGTGCGGCTGCGGTTTAACCCACTCAAGCGGCAGCTGGCGGATCAGCACGCTGGAGGTTTCGAGGTGAATACGCTCATGCTCAATGCCCATCAGAATCACCCACGCCGGGCTGTCCCAGTCAATCGGCAGCTCCAGCGGCATGGTGCGGATGAATTCACTTACCACGGTTTTCACTTTGCCGCGGTAGTCGCGCACCTCGGCTACGTCCGGCCAGCTGTAATGGCTGTCGTCGAGATCGTCCCAGCTCATCTCATCCACGCCGATCGCCATCATCGCCTCGATGCGATCGTCAATACGCTGCTGCAGATAACCGCCCGCCATCAGCTTATTAATGTAGAAAGTGGCGGTATGGCCAAAGTAAAAGATCAGCGGATGGCGCAGGGTGATGGCTTTATTAAAGTACGCGCGCTCATCGGCGAGGCAGTCGAACAGGCTTTCGTACAGCTCCCAGGTCTGGGTGAAATAGGCCAGCAGTTCGGCGCGTTTGGCGTCGCTGCTGCTGCCGGAAAGCCGAACGGTGCGGGTGGGCGCAGGCAATTGATCGTGAAGATGAGCGGTTGTCACAGTGAACTCCGTAAGCTGATTAAACACAGCGGGTAATTCACTATAGCAAATTAGCATTTCTGCCTGATGAATTAGCGTTTCCAGCGGCGCAGCAGGCGGCTTTTCAGGCCGGTATCGAAGCGCCAGATGTGATCGAAAATGCGCAGAATGCCAGGCTTGCCGTGCGCCGACATCGCCACGGCGTGGAAGCGTTGCTGATGGTGACGCTGGCGCTGTTTAATGGTGCTGACGATGTCGTCCGGCAGGCGCTGGGCGATAAAATCGGAAACGATCACCGCATCGGCTTCCTGCCACTGACTGCCCTCCATACGCGTGACCACCGCAGACAGGCAGGCGGCCAGATCGGTGCCGCCGCGAAAACGCTGGCTGAGAAAACGGATTGCCTGCTCGATGCCGTTATCCGCGGTCAGCTCGTAGCCAATCACTTCGTGAGCAAACAGCATGATGTAGCAGCGCCGCCTGTCGGCCAGCGCCACCTTCAGCAGCGCCAGACAAAACGCTTTGGCGCAGCGTTCATTGAAACCGCCCATCGAACCAGAGGTATCCACGCAGACGATGAACGGGCCGCGCGGCTGCGCTTCGTGCTGCTGATGGCTGGCCGGGCGCAGCGTCACTTTCTCGTGCCAGGCATCGCCCTGTAACCGGTAGGTCAGCAGGCGTTTCTCCACCAGCCGGCGATAAAATTCCAGCTCCAGTTCGCTGATGCTCAGCGCCGCCAGCTCCGGCGGCAACAGACGCAGCACATCGTCACTCTGATGGATGCCGCTGACCTCTTCCGGCACGTTGTCCGGCTCGCGCACCAGCTGATGAAACGCTTCCAGCGGCGCATCCTGTGACGGTACCGATTTCGCTTCGCGGCTGCGTCCCAGCTGCTGCGCCAGTTTCATCAGTTCCGGCTGCTGAGCGAGGAAATCGCCGTACTGCACAATCAACTCATAGTCGCCATGCTGCAGCGGTGCCTTGCTCAGATCCCACAAGCGTCCGGCGGCGGCTTCGTCGTCATCGGTCAGAATCGGCGCCAGCTGGCCGCTGATGGCCATGCGCTGCTGCAGCTCGGCCATCAGGCGTTCCCGCTGCTCTTCCAGCAGGGTTTCGTTCAGCGTCAGGGTTTGCAGCGTCAGGCTCAGGCGCCAGCGCTGCAGGAACAGCGTGTGCTGCGCATTGCTCAGCTGGGCGCTGTCGGTATGCAGCAGCAGTTTGCTGGCTTCTTCGATAAACGGGGACGGCAGCGCTTTCAGCTGCGTCATGATGGCCGGCAGTTGCTCACTGAAGGCGTGGCTGCTGAGCAGCTGCATCTGCTGGAAGAGCTGAAATTCGCGTGCCAGCGCGTCCGGCACCGGCGTGGTTTTCATCTGGGCGGCAATCTCGGCGCGCCAGCGCGGCAGCTCGCCCATCATCGCCTGTTTCAGGCGCGGAAATTTTTCAAAGAACAGCGCCAGCTGTGGCGAGGCCAGCAGTGCCACAATCAGCTCTTCGATCAGCTCGGTTTCGCCAATCGACAACAGCGTGCTGAGCGTCTCCAGCGAGATCATTTTCTCGCCTGTTTCAGCTGTTCCGCCACATCCTGCAGGCTGGTTTCGACGCGCGCCAGCCAGTCGTCGCTGATAAACAGGCAGCGCTGGTGCTGGCTAAACAGCGTGCGCTGCGCGCGCAGCTGGGCCTCCAGCGCGTCGTATTCTTCAATGATTTCCTGCGGCACGTCGCTGCTGCTGGCGGCACCCGGCAGCGTCAGGCGCGTGGACTGCAGGCTGACGTCGCGCAGCGTCAGACAGTGGTGCGCATCCACCAGCAGGTCGAGCGTCTGGCCAAAGCCAATGCCGTTGAGCTTGCCGCGGATCTCGCCCGCCTTCAGCAGCCACTGATTGAGCGCATCGCGTGCCACCACCACGTGCGTGACCTGCATGTCGTGCAGCGTCAGCGGCTGCTGCAGCATCAGGGTCAGCTGTTCGTCCGTGATCGAGGCCGGTAATTCATAGTGCGGTTTGCGGCTGAACATGCCGCTGTGCTTTTCCAGCGTCAGCGCCTGCGCCACGCTCTGCTGCTGTTGCAGCGCCAGCCGGCGCGCTTTGATCTGCTGCAGCGTGTGCAGCATCGCCTGCTGCTGCCACGCGTGCTGCGTCATCAGCGCATCAATTTCACGGTCCAGCAGCTGCATCGACGCCACGTCGTGCCACAGGCAATCTTTCAGCAGGATCAGATCAAGCGGGGCAATCGCCACGCGGCCGCTGTAAAACGCGCTGGCCTGCAGCAGATGGATGGCTTTTTTCCAGCGGCGATCGGAGATATATGGCGCCTCTGGCAGGTTCTCCAGCTGCTGGCGCAGCTGATAGATCAGTTCAAACACATGATCGGGCAGGCTGACCTGGCTGATGCCTTTCTGCCACTGCTGATACTCTTCATCGCTGATGCACAGCGATTCCGCCACCGGGTTGGCGTTTTCATCCTGCTGGTGGGTCAGCATGCTGCGGAAGTTCTGCTTTTCATGCACGTTGTCGAGCCACAGCCGAATCAGCATACGGTCGTACAGCGCTTCCAGACCGCTGTCAGCCTCCGGCAGTTCGTTGGAGGCGGTGACCAGCAGACGCATCGGGATCGGCTCTTCGCTGTCGCCGTTGCGGAAGCGACGTTCGTTGATGGCGGTGAGCAGCGTATTGAGAATCGCCGGACCGGCTTTCCAGATCTCATCCAGAAAGACAATTTCGGCATCCGGCAGATAGCCTTTGGTCAGACGCTGATAGCGTCCTTCATCTTTCAGCGCCTGAATCGACAGCGGGCCAAACACCTCTTCAGGCGTGGAAAAACGGGTCATCAGGTATTCAAAGGCACGGGCGTGCTGGAAGGCGTATTTCAGGCGGCGGGCAATCAGACTCTTGGCGATGCCCGGTGGCCCAAGCAGAAATACGCTTTCGCCGCTCAGCGCTGCCAGCAGGCAGAGACGAATGGCATGATGCCGTTCATACAGCCCTTTCTCCAGGGCATTGCTGAGGCGAGAAATTCTTTCTGCCAAAAGATGGGGTTGAGCCATAATCACATCATTGTCCTTCTGATCCTGGTGCCGTCATATTCTGGCGAGCGCAATACTCTACTGTTTATCATGCGTGAAAGCGTTGATAGCCGTCAGCTTTTTTGTTTCAGAAGGTTGAGGTGAGGCAAATCGCGGGTTTTCAGCGCATTTCGCGCCGATTTTCGGCGAAAAAACGCTGCACAGACGGCGTAATGCCAGACGGTAAAAGTAGGTTTTTTCGGGAATATGTGCATACTGTGCGCTTTTTGATGATCTGAGCGCCGGGCTGAGGCCTGCGCGGCTCCAACAAAAGACAACTTATGAGCTCGGATAAGAAACAGTCCCTTGGCGCAGTCACTCTGGCGGCGATCGGCGTGGTGTATGGCGATATCGGTACCAGTCCGCTCTATACCCTGCGCGAGTGTCTCTCTGGTCAGTTCGGCTTTGGCGTGGAACGCGAGGCGGTGTTTGGCTTTCTGTCGCTGATCTTCTGGCTGCTGATTCTGGTGGTTTCGCTTAAATACATTAGTTATGTGATGCGCGCCGACAACGCCGGTGAAGGCGGGATTCTGACGCTGATGTCACTGGCGGGCCGCAATACCGGCGCGCGCGCCACGGCGATTCTGGTGATCATGGGGCTGATTGGCGGCAGCTTCTTCTACGGGGAAGTGGTGATCACGCCGGCGGTATCCGTGCTTTCGGCCATTGAAGGGCTGGAGATCGCCGCACCGAGCCTTGATAGCTACATTGTGCCGCTGGCGATTGCGGTACTGACGCTGCTGTTTGTGATTCAGAAACACGGCACCGGCATTGTCGGTAAGCTGTTCGCGCCGGTGATGCTGCTGTGGTTCATCATTCTGGCGGTGCTGGGCGCGCGCAGTATCATCAATAATCCTGAGGTGCTGCACGCCATGAACCCGTACTGGGCGCTGCACTTCTTCATTCAGTACAAAACGGTATCGTTCTTCGCGCTGGGCGCGGTGGTGCTGGCGATCACCGGCGTTGAAGCGCTGTATGCCGATATGGGCCACTTTGGTAAGTTTCCGATTCGCCTGGCATGGTTTGTGGTGGTGCTGCCGTCGCTGGTGCTCAACTATTTCGGCCAGGGTGCGCTGCTGCTGGAGCATCCGGAGGCCATCAAAAACCCGTTCTTCCTGCTGGCGCCGGACTGGGCGCTGATTCCGATGCTGATTCTCGCGACGCTGGCCACGGTGATCGCCTCGCAGGCGGTGATCTCCGGCGTATTCTCGCTGACGCGCCAGGCGGTGCGTCTTGGCTATCTGCCGCCGATGCGCATCGTGCACACGTCCGAAGAGGAATCCGGCCAGATTTATATTCCGGTGATCAACTGGCTGCTCTATTTCTCTGTGGTGATTGTTATCGTCGGCTTTGAGCACTCCAGTAATCTGGCGGCCGCCTACGGGATTGCGGTGACCGGTACCATGGTGCTGACCGCCATTCTGTGTTCAACGGTGGCGATTCAGAACTGGCACTGGAATCGCTATCTGGTGGTGCTGATTCTCATCGCGATGCTGTGCATTGACGTTTCGCTGTTTTCCGCCAACCTGGTCAAAGTGTTCTCCGGCGGCTGGCTGCCGCTGACGCTGGCGCTGATGATGTTTATCGTGATGACCACGTGGAAGAGCGAGCGCTTCCGCCTGCTGCGTCGTATGCATGAGCATGGCAATTCGCTGGAGGCGATGATCGCCTCGCTGGAGAAGTCGCCGCCGGTGCGCGTGCCGGGCACGGCGGTCTACATGTCGCGGGCGCTCAATGTCATCCCCTTTGCCATGCTGCATAACCTGAAGCACAACAAGGTGCTGCACGAGCGCGTGGTGCTGCTGACGCTACGTACCGAAGATGCGCCTTATGTGCACAACGTGCGTCGCGTGACCATTGAGCAGCTGTCGCCCACCTTCTGGCGCGTGGTGGCAAGCTACGGCTGGCGTGAAACGCCGAACGTCGAGGAGATTTTCCACCGCTGCGGCCTCGAAGGGCTCAACTGCCGCATGATGGAAACCTCGTTCTTTATGTCACACGAGTCGCTGATCATCGGCAAACGCCCGTGGTATCTGCGTCTGCGCGGCAAGCTATTCCTTGCGCTGCAGCGCAACGCCCTGCGCGCGCCGGATCAGTTTGAAATTCCGCCGAACCGGGTAATCGAGCTCGGTACTCAGGTCGAAATCTGACGCATCGCGCGTCACCAACTGAGGGTGACGCGCAGCCCCTGCGGCTGCACCGCGCTGAAGGTTAGCCGGATGCCGTGCAGCTGAGCCACATTTTTCACAATCGACAAGCCAAGCCCGCTGCCGGTTTGCGCCTGCCCCGGCGGTCGCCAGAAGCGTTCGCCCAGCCGCGTCAGTTGATCGGCGCTGACGCCCGGTCCGTTATCCACCACCTCCAGCCTGCGCGCGCTAAGCCGCAGCTGAATCTCACTGCCGGACGGCGTGTAGCGCAGCGCGTTATCCAGCAGATTGCGCAGCAGTAAACCCAGCAGCAGTAGATGACCGTTCATCACCGGTTCCGCGTCAGCCGTCAGCGTCAGCCTGGTGTGCTGCGCTGCCGCCTGTGCCTGATGTTCGGTCACCAGCTGGTGCAGCAACGGCGCGAGGGGGACCGGCTGAAATTCGCTGCGCAGATCGTCTGCTTCGACCCGCGACAGCGTCAGCAGCTGATCGACCAGCCGCGTGGCGCGCAGGATGCCGCTGTCGAGCTGCTGCAGCGCATGGTTACGCATCGCCTCGTCATCGCCGGCCAGCTGAATCACCTCACTCTGCACGCGCAGCGCCGCCAGCGGGCTGCGCAGCTCGTGCGCCGCATCGGAGGTAAACCGTCGCTCGCGCTGGACCAGCTGTGCCATGCGGGCAAACAGGCCATTAAGCGCCGCCACCAGCGGCTTCACCTCCAGCGGCAGGCGCTGCGGCGTCAGTGGGGTGGCATCATCCGGCGCGCGCTGCTGCAGCGATGCAGTCAGGCGTTTCAGCGGACGCAGCTCAAACCACACCAGCGCCAGCAGCAACAGCAGCATCAGCGGCATGGCCACCAGCCACGGCAGCAGGCTGCTCAGTGCCAGATCGCGTGTCATATCATCGCGATATTCCCACTCCTGTCCGACCACCACGCGCCACTGCTTATCGGCTGAGGTCAGCCACAGCAGCCGCCAGCGATCGTCATCGCCACGCAGGCGACCATCGTGGAAGCCGTCGCGATCCGCGGTAAACGGCAAATCGCGGCCGTTTTCGCCGTCGTTCAGCAGCGGTTTGCCGTCGGCGCTGAACACCGCAAAGGCCAGCGCGTCGTCATCCTGATCGCCGCGATGGTGGCGCAAAATCGCTTTGGTTTTTGGCAGCGAGGCGGCCTGCAGGCGACTGGCATCCAGCGCCAGCAGGCGTTTGGCGAACAGCATCTGCTGGGTATCAAACAGCTCATTAACGGTGTCGCGCGTCTGCTGCCATGCGCTAAAGGTGGCGCTGGCACCACACAGAATAATTAACAGCAGAAAGCCGATGGCCAGTCGCAGAAACAGACTCATTCTGCCGCTCCCAGCGTGTAGCCAATGCCGTGTACGGTGCGGATGAACTGACTGCCGAGCTTTTTACGCAGATGGTGGATGTGCACTTCGACCGCGTTACTGGAAACGTCGTCGTCCCAGCTGTACAGTTTCTCCTCCAGCTGTGCGCGCGTCAGTACGCGACCGGGATTGCGCAGGAACAGCTCCAGCAGCGCCAGCTCACGGCTTTTCAGGCTGAGCGGTTCGCCATCGACCATCACGCTGTGGCTGCCGGGAGCCATCACCAGCCTGCCGTGACGCAGCTCCGGCTGCAGCTGACCGTGACGGCGACGAATCAGCGCCTGCAGACGCGCGGCCACCTCCGTCAGCGCAAACGGCTTACACAGATAGTCGTCGGCACCGAGTTGCAGGCCCTGCACGCGCTGGTCCAGCGCATCGCGTGCGGTGAGGATCAGCACCGGGACATCCGCGCCCTGCTCACGCCACTGGCGCAGGATGTCCAGCCCGTCACGTTGCGGCAGCGACAGATCCAGCACCACGGCATCCCATGGCGCCGCGTTGAGCGCCTGAAATCCGGCTTCGCCGCTGACAAACCAGTCGACGCTGAAACCCAGTTTGGTCAGGCCGACCTTCAGGCCATCGCCAATCAGCGTATCGTCTTCAATTAATAAAATGCGCATGCGTTTCTCCCGGTTATCTGGGGGTTTATACGAAGCAGATGCGCGCTTGTACAGCGTCATTCGCCTGTTTTGGCTTATTTTTTCCCTCTTTTTTTCCCTTAAGATCCTGTTAAGAACCCTGTGGTGAAATAGCTCCCGTAATCCGCACAGACATCGAAATGAGGTGAAAAATGAAAAAGAGTGCAGCGCTGTTCGCCATTATCGCCCTGGCGGCAACCCCGGTGTTAGCCGCCCAGCAGGGTGGCTTTGTCGACCCCAACGCGCCAGCCGCTCAGGCTAAAGCCGGCGGTTTTAAGGCCGATAACAGCAGTGTGGTGACGGTAAAACAGGCCGAAGAGATGAAGGATGACAGCTGGATCACCGTGCGCGGCCAGCTTGATAAGCAGATCGGCGATGAAGATTATCTGTTCCGCGACAGCAGCGGCAGCATGAAAGTGGAGATCGACCACAAACGCTGGAACGGCCAGACCATTACGCCGAAGGATCAGGTCGAGCTGACCGGCGAACTGGATAAGGATTTCAATTCGATTGAACTGGACGTTAAACAGGTGCGTAAACTGCCCTAACCTCCCCTGCGGAGCCACGTCGCGGGCTCCGCCATCCCGCCAAACTCAAATTTTCCCCGGCCCAGGCGAAACGTTTCGATGGCGATCACATTTCCGTGATGCCGTCATTGAGTTGCCATGTACATTTAATACACTGCCAGATAGCGAAACGTTTCGCTGTGGAGTGGAATAAATGAAAAAAGGTCGCCTGTTAAACGCTGAAGTCTCTCATGTGATTGCCCGCCTCGGGCATACCGATACGCTGACGATTGCCGATGCGGGCTTGCCGATCCCGGCCGGTCCACAGCGCATCGATCTGGCGCTGACGCCCGGTACGCCCGATTTTTTACAAGTTGTGGAGGTCATCACGCAGGAGATGCAGGTTGAGAGCGCCCTGATAGCGGAGGAGATCCAACAACACAATCCGCAACTCCACAGCCAGCTGATCGCCGTGCTCGAAGCCTTGCAACAGCACCAGGGGAATGTGATTAGCGTTCGTTACACCAGCCATGAACAGTTCAAACAACACACTCAGCGCAGTCAGGCGGTCATTCGCAGCGGAGAGTGCTCTCCGTATGCGAATGTCATCCTGAGCGCGGGCGTCACTTTCTGAGGCCGCTATGCAACCGTTATTGCAACTCAGGGGAATTGAAAAATCATTTCCCGGCGTGAAGGCGCTCAACGGCGCGTCGCTGGCGGTCTATCCCGGGCGCGTGATGGCGTTAGTGGGAGAGAACGGCGCGGGCAAATCCACCATGATGAAGGTGCTGACCGGCATCTACAGTATGGACGCCGGTTCGCTGCACTGGCTGGGAAAAGAAGTGACGTTCTCCGGGCCGAAAGCGTCTCAGGAAGCCGGCATCGGCATCATCCATCAGGAGCTGAACCTGATCCCGCAGCTGACCGTCGCGGAGAATATTTTCCTCGGCCGTGAATTCGTTAACCGCTTTGGCCGCATCGACTGGAAACAGATGTATGCCGCGGCGGATGCGCTGTTAAAGCGCCTCAATCTGCGCTTCAGCAGCCACAAGCTGGTGGGCGATCTGTCGATTGGCGACCAGCAAATGGTGGAGATCGCCAAAGTGCTCAGCTTCGAGTCGCAGGTCATCATTATGGATGAACCGACCGATGCGCTGACCGATACCGAAACCCTGTCGCTGTTCCGCGTCATCAATGAGCTGAAAGCGCAGGGCTGCGGCATTGTTTATATCTCCCACCGCATGAAAGAGATCTTTGAGATTTGCGATGACGTCACCGTGTTCCGCGACGGCCAGTTTATTGCCGAGCGCGCGGTGGGCGATCTCAGCGAAGAGAGCCTGATCGAAATGATGGTTGGCCGCAAGCTTGAGGATCAGTATCCGCATCTCGATCAGACACCGGGCGAGGTGCGGCTGCGGGTCGAGCACGTTAGCGGGCCGGGCGTAGAAGATGTCAGCTTTACCCTGCGTAAGGGCGAGATTCTGGGCATCTCCGGTCTGATGGGTGCGGGCCGCACCGAATTAATGAAGGTGCTGTACGGCGCGCTGCCGCGTACGCACGGCAAAGTGACGCTTAACGGCCGCGAGATTGTCACCCGCTCGCCGCAGGACGGCCTGGCCAACGGCATCGTCTATATCTCGGAAGACCGTAAGCGTGACGGGCTGGTGCTCGGGATGTCGGTCAAAGAGAACATGTCGCTGACCGCGCTGCGCTACTTCAGCCGCGCCGATGGCGGCCTGAAGCACGCCGAAGAGCAGCTGGCGGTGGGCGATTTTATTCGCCTGTTCAATGTGAAAACGCCGTCAATGATGCAGCCGATCGGTCTGCTGTCCGGCGGTAATCAGCAAAAAGTGGCGATTGCGCGTGGCCTGATGACGCGCCCGGATGTGCTGATCCTCGACGAGCCGACGCGCGGCGTCGATGTCGGGGCGAAAAAAGAGATCTATCAGTTAATTAACCAGTTTAAAGCCGAAGGGCTGAGCATCATCCTGGTGTCGTCGGAAATGCCGGAAGTGCTGGGCATGAGCGACCGCATTCTGGTGATGCATGAAGGCCATCTGAGTGGCGAATTTTCCCGTGAGCAGGCTACCCAGGAATCCCTGATGGCAGCGGCGGTCGGTAAGCAACACAGCGAGGAGTTAGTTGTATGAGTACCCAAACCTTACCTGCCAGCCGTCGCTGGTTCAGCAAAGCCTGGCTGCTGGAGCAGAAATCGCTGATCGCGCTGATTGTGCTGATCGCCGTGGTTGCCAGCCAGAGCCCGAATTTCTTCACGCTGCCCAACATGTTCAACATCCTGCAGCAGACGTCGGTCAACGCCATCATGGCGGTGGGCATGACGCTGGTGATTCTGACCTCAGGCATCGACCTTTCGGTCGGCTCGCTGCTGGCGCTGACCGGCGCGGTAGCGGCATCGATTGTCGGGCTGGAAGTTAATGCATTGGTGGCCGTAGCGGCATCGCTGGCGCTGGGTGCCTTTATTGGTGCCATTACCGGTGTGATTGTGGCACGCGGCAAGGTGCAGGCGTTTATCGCTACGCTGGTAATGATGCTGCTGCTGCGCGGCGTCACCATGGTTTATACCAACGGCAGTCCGATCAACACCGGCTTCAGCGATAACGCCGATCTGTTTGGCTGGTTCGGTATTGGCCGTCCGCTGGGCATTCCGACGCCGGTATGGCTGATGGCGGTGGTGTTCGCGCTGGCGTGGTACATGCTGCATCACACCCGCCTCGGCCGCTATATCTATGCGCTGGGCGGTAACGAAGCGGCCACGCGCCTGTCCGGCATCAACGTTAACCGCGTTAAAGTCATCGTCTATTCGCTGTGCGGCCTGCTGGCGGCACTGGCGGGCACCATCGAAGTGGCGCGTCTCTCTTCCGCGCAGCCGACGGCGGGCACCGGTTATGAACTGGATGCGATTGCTGCGGTGGTGCTGGGCGGGACCAGCCTCGCGGGCGGTAAAGGGCGCATTATGGGCACGCTGATCGGTGCGCTGATTCTCGGCTTCCTCAATAACGGCCTCAACCTGATGGGCGTATCGTCTTACTACCAGATGATTGTCAAAGCCGTCGTCATTCTGCTGGCGGTGCTGGTGGATAACAAAAGCAGTAAGTAACTCTGACCTTCACACAGGATTAAAGAAATGAAAAAGTTAACTGCATTGGCCGTCATCCTTGGCGCCACCCTCAGTGCTGGCGCGATGGCTAAGGATACGATTGCGCTGGTGGTCTCAACCCTGAATAACCCGTTCTTTGTGTCGCTGAAAGATGGCGCACAGAAAGAAGCCGATAAGCTGGGCTATAACCTGGTGGTGCTCGACTCACAGAACAACCCGGCAAAAGAGCTGGCAAACGTGCAGGATCTCACCGTGCGCGGCACCAAACTGCTGCTGATCAACCCAACGGATTCTGACGCGGTCGGTAACGCCGTGAAAATGGCTAACCAGGCAAACATCCCGGTGATTACGCTGGACCGTATGGCGGCGCAGGGTAAAGTTGTCAGCCACGTGGCATCTGATAACCGCTTCGGCGGCAAAATGGCCGGCGATTTCATCGCGAAGAAACTGGGCGACGGTGCGAAAATCATCGAGCTGCAGGGCATTGCCGGCACCTCCGCTGCCCGCGAGCGTGGTGAAGGCTTTAAGCAGGCCGCTGATGCACACAAATTCAACGTGCTGGCCAGCCAGCCGGCCGACTTCGACCGTACTAAAGGTCTGAACGTGATGCAGAACCTGCTGCAGGCGCATCCGGACGTGCAGGCAGTTTTTGCCCAGAACGACGAAATGGCGCTGGGCGCGCTGCGTGCGCTGCAGACCGCAGGCAAAACCGACGTGCTGGTGGTG
Organism: Pantoea sp. Morm; assembly: GCF_016643525.1. Taxonomy (NCBI): domain Bacteria; kingdom Pseudomonadati; phylum Pseudomonadota; class Gammaproteobacteria; order Enterobacterales; family Erwiniaceae; genus Pantoea; species Pantoea sp. Morm. The sequence continues at coordinate 15,364 of NZ_VOQX01000080.1, forward strand.
GGCTTTGACGGCACCGCGGACGGCGTGAAGGCGGTAGAATCCGGTAAACTCAGCGCGACCGTTGCACAGATGCCAGACAAGATTGGTATGATTGGCGTCGATACCGCAGATAAAGTTCTGAAGGGCGAAAAAGTGCAGGCGATCAACCCGGTTGACCTGAAACTGGTTACTAAATAAAACCCAAAGAAAAGCATGGCAACGCGCCACCCTCGCGGTGGCGCAACTTCCTGGATAACTCCCTATGAGCAAAAGCGCAAAACTGGCGGTACTCGGCAGCATCAACGCCGACCACATCCTCAACCTCGCCCATTTTCCCCGTCCGGGTGAAACGGTGATCGGGAAACAGTATCAGGTTGCCTTTGGCGGTAAAGGGGCCAACCAGGCCGTCGCGGCTGGCCGTGCCGGCGCTGACATTGCTTTTATTGCCTGCGTGGGTGCAGATGACATCGGCGAACGTATTCGCCAGCAGCTGCAGCAGGACCAGATTGATACCGCTCCGGTGGAAACCGTGGCGCAGGAAGCCACCGGCGTGGCGATGATCTTCGTGAATGGCGAAGGCGAAAATAACATTGGCATCTACTCAGGCGCGAATGCGGCGCTGACGCCAGCCTGTGTGGAGCGCCACCAGCAGGTGATTCGTTCGGCCGATGCGCTGCTGATGCAGCTGGAGTCGCCGCTGGACAGCGTGCTGGCCGCGGCCCGCATCGCGCGCGCCAGTCACACTCAGGTGATCCTTAATCCGGCGCCGGCGACCCAGCTCTCTGATGAGCTGCTGGCGCTGATCGACATTATTACGCCGAATGAAACCGAAGCGGAAATCCTCACGGGCATCGCCGTCAATGACGACGACGACGCGGCGCGGGCAGCCCAGGCGCTGCACGCTAAAGGCATCGATACCGTACTGATTACGCTGGGACGGCGCGGCGTATGGCTTAGCGAGCAGGGTCAGGGACAGCGTATTCCCGGTTTCAGCGTGCAGGCGGTGGATACCATCGCTGCCGGTGATACCTTCAACGGTGCCTTCATTACCGCGCGGCTGGAAGGCGTGGCGATGCAGGATGCGGTCCGTTTTGCCCATGCGGCGGCAGCCATTGCCGTGACGCGCCCGGGCGCACAGCCCTCAGTGCCATGGCGCACTGAGATTGACGCATTCCTGCAGCAACAGGGTTAAGCGCTTGGCTACCATGAAAGATGTCGCCCGTCTGGCGGGCGTCTCCACCTCCACAGTTTCGCACGTTATCAACAACAACCGTTTTGTTAGCGAACAGGTGCGCGACCGAGTGGAACAGGCGATTCGCGAATTAAATTACGCGCCGTCGGCGCTGGCGCGCAGCCTGAAGATCAAGCAAACGCGCACCATTGGCATGTTACTGACCGCCAGCAGCAACCCGTTCTACTCGGAGGTGGTGCGCGGTGTAGAGAACAGCTGCTATGAACGCGGCTACAGCCTGATTCTGTGCAATACTGAAGGCGATGAAGAGCGCATGAATCGCAGCCTTGAAACGCTGATGCAGAAGCGCGTGGATGGCCTGCTGATGATGTGCACGGAAACCCATCTGCCCTCCGCCGACATCCTTAATCGCTATCCTTCGGTGCCGATGGTGATGATGGACTGGGCGCCGTTTGAAGGGCGCGGCGATATTATTCAGGATAACGCGTTGCTGGGCGGCGAACTGGCCACGCAGTATCTGATTGACCGCGGTTACACCCGCATCGCCTGTATTGCCGGGCCGCTGGATAAAACCCCGGCGCGCCTGCGTCTGGACGGTTTTCATCAGGCGATGGCTGCCAGTGGGCTGGCGGTGCCGCCGGGCTATGTGGTGGACGGCGATTTCGAATTTCAGGGCGGTTTCAACGCCATGAATCAGCTGCTGGTGCTCGATCCGCCACCGCAGGCGGTGTTTACCAGCAACGATGCGATGGCGGTGGGCGTCTATCACGCCCTGTATCAGGCGGGACTGCGCGTGCCGCAGGATATGGCGGTGATGGGCTATGACAACATTGAGCTGGCGCGCTATCTGACGCCGCCGCTCAGTACCATTCATCAGCCGAAAGATGAGCTGGGCGAGCTGGCCATTGATACGCTGATTCATCGTATGAGCGATCCCGACGCCAGCCAGCAAACGCTGGTGCTGACGCCGGAGCTGGTGGAGCGCGGTTCGGTTTAACTGCCTTTACGCGTTTTCTCGCGGTTGGCGATCAGGTTACGGCCATCCCCCGGCCGTAACATCAGAAACGCCAGCGCCGACAGCACGGTAATCACACCCATGGTAAAGAAGGTGGCGTGGAACTGCTGCACCGTGGTGCTCTCAAAATCCTGGTAAAAGCGCAGCACGGCGGCGCTGACCGCCACGCCAAAACTGATCGACACCTGCTGCGTTACCGCCAGCACGCTATTGCCGCCGCTGGCGTTCTCATCATTCAAATCCGCCAGTGTGATGGTATTCATGGCGGTAAACTGGGTCGACATCGCCATGCCCAGTACAAACAGCGCCACCAGCAGCATGATGATGCTTCCGTCCGGCGACTGCAGCGCGAAGCTGGCGACCAGCACGCCGATGATAACCGTAATGCCCACCAGCGTTTTACGATAGCCAAAGCGGCGCAGCACCTGAGTCACGGTGGATTTAGCCAGCAGCGAGCCAATCGCCGTGGGCCCCATCATGCAGCCGGCGATGATCGCCGGATAGCCAAATCCTACCTGTAACATCAGCGGCATCAGGAACGGAATACAGCCGGTACCGAGACGCGCGGCAATATTACCGATAATCCCGACGGAGAACGTGCGTGTCTTAAACATCGGCAGACTAATCAGCGGAGCCGGATGGCGGCGTGCATGCATAATATAGAGCAGCAGCAATACCACGCCGCTGACCAGCACCAGCACCGCCTGCCACGGCGATACGATACGCTCGCCAAACAGCTCGATGCCGATGGAGATCAGCACCAGGCCAAAACCAAACAGCATAAAGCCGCCGAAATCGAAGCGGCGTTTTGGCGTGGTGAAGTCTGGCATATATTTGCGTGCATAGAAGATGCCGGCGATGCCGATAGGAATATTAATCAGGAAGATCCAGTGCCAGCTGGCGTAGGTGACCAGCAGACCGCCGAGCATAGGGCCAAGAATCGGTCCGACCAGGCCGGGCATGGTGACAAAGTTGAGCACCGGCAGCAGTTCGCTGCGCGGATAGGCGCGCAGCAGCGCCAGACGCGCTACCGGCATCATCATTGCTCCACCAACGCCTTGCACCACGCGCGAAACCACCAGCATGCTCAGCGATCCGGACAGCGCACAGGCCAGTGAGCCAAGCGTGAACAGGGAAACCGCCACGATAAACACCTTACGCGTGCCAAAGCGATCGGCCAGCCAGCCGCTGACCGGAATCAACATCGCGACCGTGAGCGTATAACTGATGACAGCGGACTGCATGGCGAGTGGGGAACGTTCAAGGCTGGTGGCAATGGCGGGAAGCGCGGTATTCAGGATGGTGGCGTCGAGAGCCTGCATAAAAAACGCCATGGCGGCGATCCAGGGCAGGCCGGCCATACTGCGCGCGGAGCGAATCATTGAAAATCCTTCTTGAAGAAAATCGGTCAGCAAAAAGCGTAAGTTAAACAGGATAGCATCGGTCGCTGCGACGATGGCGCTGATTTGTGCCGCTGTGAGAGCTGGTTTGCCTGATTATTAGCCGGGAAATGTCTGTTTTTACCGCGTTCGTATAAAAAAGTAGCTTTCAGTCAATTTTTTTCAGGAAATGCTTGTCACTTCAGATTAACTCCCTATAATGCGCCACCACTGAGACGGCAAAGCGGCAACGCAGACGGCTCAGCAGGGCGTGAAGCGATTCACCCCGCCGGAGAAAAACGCTGAAAAAAGTGTTTGACTCTGAAGGAGGAA
>NZ_VOQX01000081.1:0-18822 GCF_016643525.1 Pantoea sp. Morm
CACTTACGGAGCCAACTCCGGCGAGCGCGACCGCACTCACAGCATCATCAAAGGCATTAAAGAGCGCACCGGACTGGAAGCGGCACCGCATCTCACCTGTATTGATGCGACGCGCGATGAACTGCGCGCCATTGCGCGAGACTACTGGAATAACGGCATTCGCCATATCGTGGCGCTGCGCGGCGATTTACCACCGGGCGGCGGCAAACCAGACATGTACGGCAGCGATCTGGTGTCGCTGCTGAAAGAGGTCGGTGATTTTGATATCTCGGTAGCGGCCTATCCCGAAGTGCATCCGGAAGCGAAGAGTGCGCAGGCAGATCTGATCAACCTGAAGCGAAAAATTGATGCCGGTGCCAGTCGCGCGATTACCCAGTTTTTCTTCGACGTGGAGAGCTATCTGCGCTTTCGCGATCGCTGCGTGGCCACCGGTATCGACGTGGAGATCGTGCCGGGCATTCTGCCGGTCTCCAACTTTAAACAGCTGCAGCGTTTCGCCACCATGACCAACGTGCGCGTACCGGGCTGGATGAACGCCATGTTTGACGGGCTGGATGATGATGCGGAAACGCGCAAAATGGTCGGTGCCAACATCGCCATGGACATGGTGAAAATCCTGTCGCGCGAAGGGGTGAAGGACTTTCATTTCTACACGCTGAACCGCGCCGAGATGAGCTACGCCATCTGCCACACGCTGGGTGTTCGCCCGACGCTGGCGGCATAAGCGTGAAAGGATAAAAGAGAAGGGGGCCTCAGGGCCCCCTTCTTGCTGTGATGCGTGATGCGCCGCCAGCCGTTAGCCGGTGTTACGCATGCCGGCCGCAACGCCAGCGATAGTGACCATCAGCGCCTGTTCTACGCGCGCATCAGGTTCATCGCCGCGCTCTTCCTGCGCACGCGCACGCTGCAGCAGTTCCGCCTGCAGCACGTTGAGCGGATCGGTGTAGACGTTACGCAACGCGATGGATTCGGCGATCCACGGCTGGTCCGCCATCAGATGCGCATCGTTCGCGATGGTCAGCACCGCTTTGATGTCGGCATCGAGCTGATCGCGCAGCTGTTTGCCGAGCGGCCACAGCGATTTATCCACCAGACGCTGATCGTAATACTCCGCCAGCCACAGGTCAGCCTTCGAGAACACCATCTCCAGCATGCCGAGGCGCGTGGCGAAGAACGGCCATTCGCTGCACATGGTTTCCAGCTGATCCTGATGGCCTTCGTCCATCGCTTTCTGCAGCGCCGCGCCGGCACCCAGCCACGCGGGCAGCATCAGGCGGTTCTGCGTCCAGGCGAAGATCCACGGAATGGCGCGCAGCGACTCTACGCCGCCGGTCGGACGCCGTTTCGCCGGACGCGATCCGAGCGGCAATTTACCCAGCTCCTGCTCTGGCGTCGCCGAGCGGAAGTAGGGTACGAAGTCCGGATTTTCACGCACATAGCCACGGTACATGGCGCACGAATAGGCTGACAGGCCGTTCATGATCTCCTGCCATTCGCGTTTTGGTTCTGGCGGTGGCAGCAGGTTGGCTTCCAGAATCGCCCCGGTGTAAAGCGACAGGCTGGCGATGGTGACTTCCGGCAGGCCATATTTGAAGCGAATCATTTCGCCCTGTTCGGTCACGCGCAGGCCGCCTTTCAGGCTGCCCGGCGGCTGTGACAGCAGGGCTGCATGCGCCGGTGCGCCACCGCGGCCAATCGAACCGCCGCGTCCGTGGAACAGCGTCAGGGTAATGCCGGCTTTGTCGCAGGTTTTTATCAGCGCATCCTGGGCCTGATACTGCGCCCAGCTGGCTGCCATCACGCCGGCATCTTTTGCCGAGTCGGAATAGCCAATCATCACCATCTGTTTGCCGTTGATGAAGCCGCGATACCAGTCGATATTCAGCAGCTGGCTCATCACGTCATTGGCGTTGTTGAGGTCGTCGAGGGTTTCAAACAGCGGCGCCACCGGCATTGCGTAAGGGATGCCGGCCTCTTTCAGCAGCAGATGCACCGCCAGCACGTCAGACGGCGTTTTGGCCATCGAAATCACATAGGCGGCAATCGAGCCCTGCGGCGCTTCTGCCGCCACTTTGCAGGTATCCAGCACTTCACGCGTGTTGTCGCTGGGCTCCCACTGCCGCGGCAGCAGCGGCCGCTTGGAATTCAGTTCACGGATCAGGAACGCCTGCTTGTCGGCTTCTGACCAGCTTTCATAGTCGCCCAGTCCGAGATAGCGCGTCACTTCGGCAATCGCTTCGGTGTGGCGGGTGCTCTCCTGACGGATATCGATACGCACCAGCGGCACGCCGAAGCACTTCACGCGGCGCAGCGTATCCAGCAGCTGGCCGTTGGCGATAATGCCCATGCCGCACTGCTGCAGCGACTGGTAAATAGCAAACAGCGGCTGCCACAGTTGATCGTTAGAGACCAGCAGATCGGCCGGGCGCGGCAGGCGCTCACCCTTCAGGCGGCGCTCCAGATAGCTCTGGGTGCTCATCAGCTGGCTGCGGATACGTTTCAGAATTACACGATACGGCTCCAGCGCCTCCGCATCGCCACACAGTTCGCGCACTTCGTCGCTGCACTCGGACATTGACAGCTCGGACACCAGCACGCCGATGTCGCGCAGGAACAGGTCGGCGGCTTTCCAGCGGCTTAGCTGCATCACGTGGCGGGTAATCGGTGCGGTGACGTTCGGGTTACCGTCACGGTCGCCGCCCATCCACGAGGTAAATTTGATGGGCACAAAATCCACCGGCAGCTGGATGCCGAAGCTCTCTTCCACCTGCTGGTTCAGCTCGCGCAGAAACGCCGGTACGCCTTCCCACAGGCTGTTCTCCACCACCGCGAAGCCCCATTTGGCTTCATCTACCGGCGTCGGGCGATATTTACGGATCTCATCGGTGTGCCACGCCTGCGCCACCAGCTGACGCAGACGGCGCATGACCTGGTTGCGTTCGTAGTCGGTGATGTCGCTGTGGTCGAGCTGTTGCAGACAGCTGTTCACTTCGCCCAGCTTGTGGATCAGCGTGCGGCGGGTAATCTCGGTCGGGTGGGCGGTGAGCACCAGCTCCAGCGACAGCTCCTCAATCGCCTGGCGGATGGCCGGCTCGCTGAGATCGCTCTGCTGCTTCAGGCGCTCGAAGGTCTTTTTCAGCAGCTCCGGATGGTTAGCACCGTCGCCGCTGCGCGAAATGGTTTGATACTGCTCTGCCACGTTGGTGAGGTTAAGGAACTGGCTGAACGCGCGTGCCACCGGCAGCAGCTCGTCGTTAGACAGGTTTTGCAGCGTGGAGAGCAGTTCCTTACGATGAGTGTCATTTCCTGCACGGGATGACTTAGAGAGCTTGCGGATGGTCTCCACCCGATCGAGGATGTTCTCTCCCAGTGCATCCTTTATCGTATCCCCGAGCAGTTTGCCGAGCATACTGACATTACTTCGCATTGCGGAATATTGTTCGTTCATGTGACCCTGACACCCTTATCGTCTTAAATATAAAACCTCTATACCCAACGGGCATAACATCGTCTTTTATCTAGCCACGGTTCTTCCTGTTCGTCAATTGACTTAAATTGCCGGTATCGTGCTGCTAACTATCGGAAATTCATCGAATTTAATTGACAGGAGGTGGGATAAGTTATTCTTATTATCAAATCCCGGATAATGACGGGGCAATTTGCTGATTTCGCAGTGAAATGCCCCATCTTTTAATCATCAATGGCAAAAATGCTGCACAACCTGAGTGATAAGCGCATGAGTCGGCTTAATAAATGCGGTATCAATAAACTCGTCTGGCTGATGCGCCTGATTGATGGATCCAGGCCCTAACACCAGCGTCGGGCACAATTGCTGGATAAACGGCGCTTCGGTGCAGTAATTCACCACTTCTGTCGGCACGCCCAGCAGCTTCTCCACCACTTTGACCAGTTCATGATCGGCCGGGCATTCGTAGCCGGGAATCGGCGGATGCAGCTCACCGACAGTCAGACGGCCCGGCCAGCGCGCGCTCACCGGTGCCAGCGCTTCATTGAGTAAACCGTCGAGATCGCTCAGCGTCAGTCCCGGCAGCGGACGGATATCCATATGCAGCTCACAGCAGGCGCAGATGCGGTTCGCCGCGTCGCCGCCGTGGATATGGCCAAAGTTCATGGTCGGATACGGAATGGCGAAGCCGTCGTGGTGATAGCGCTCTTTCAGCGTATTACGCAGCTGCATCAGCTGAGTAATGGATTCATGCATCAGCTCGATCGCGTTCACGCCGCGCGCCGGATCGCTGGAATGACCGGACTGACCCTGAATGCGGATGGCGTGCGACAGATGGCCTTTGTGGGCGCGCACCGGTTTCAGCGACGTCGGTTCGCCGATGATGGCGCAGTCCGGCCGCAGCTGGGTCGATTCAGAGAAGTATTTCGCGCCGGCCATCGTGGTCTCTTCATCGGCGGTGGCAAGGATGTACAGCGGTTTGCTGAGCTTCGTCACGTCAACGTCACGCAGCGCATCAAGAATAAAGGCAAAGAAGCCTTTCATGTCGGCGGTGCCTAAGCCGTACAGCTTGTTGTCGTGTTCGGTCAGGGTGAAGGGATCGCGCGTCCAGCGGCCGTCGTCGTACGGCACGGTGTCGGTATGGCCCGCCAGCAGCAGGCCACCTGCGCCGCTGCCGCTGCGCGCCAGCAGGTTGAATTTGTGGCGCGTGCCCGGCACCGGCTGGACTTCCACGCTGAAGCCGAGATCGCGGAACCAGCCCGCCAGCAAATTGATTAAAGTTTCATTGCTCTGATCCAGCGCGCTGTCGGTGGCGCTGATCGACGGTGTTGCAATCAGCTGGCGGTAGAGTTCGATAAAAGGTGGAATTTTTGTCTTCACTGTTGACGGTCCCTGGGTTAGGATGTATCAATATTAATGCATTAATAGTGAATAAAAATACATTAACGTCGTCTGCATGTGAACTGAAAAAAGCTGCAAACGGCATCGTGGGCAACGGGGCAATGCCGCGACCCGATACGTGTGACTGTAATAAGGTATACAGCCTGATGTTGAATACGCTGATCGTTGGTGCCAGTGGTTATGCTGGCGTAGAGCTTGCCACCTACCTGAATCGCCACCCGCATATGAACATAACCGCTTTGGCGGTTTCAGCGCAAAGCCCGGATGCCGGAAAGTTACTCTCCGATCTCCATCCGCAGCTGAAAGGCAGGGTCGATTTGCCATTGCAGCCGCTGGGTGACGCCGCAGAGTGGGCCGGCAAGGTCGATGTGGTGTTCCTCGCCACCGCACACGAAGTCAGCCACGATCTGGCCCCGGAATTCCTGAAAGCCGGCTGCGTGGTGTTCGACCTCTCAGGTGCGTTCCGCGTTAACGACGACGGCTTTTATCAACAGTATTACGGTTTCAGCCATCAGCACCAGGCGTGGCTCGACAAAGCTGTTTACGGCCTGGCCGAATGGAACCACGAGCAGATTAAAGACGCGCAGCTGGTGGCGGTGCCGGGTTGCTATCCGACCGCCGCGCAGCTGGCGCTTAAGCCGCTGATTAAGGCTGGCCTGCTTAATCCGGCTCAGTGGCCGGTCATCAATGCCACCAGCGGCGTCAGCGGTGCCGGACGTAAAGCCAGCGTCACCACCAGCTTCTGTGAAGTCAGCCTGCAGCCGTACGGCCTTTTCAATCACCGTCACCATCCGGAGATTGTGGCCCATCTCGGCACGCCGGTGATCTTCACGCCGCATCTCGGTAATTTCCCGCGCGGCATTCTGGAAACCATCACCTGTCGTCTGAACGCCGGCGTGAGCCAGCAGGATGTGGCGGCGGCGTTCCACAGCGCCTACCACGACAAACCGCTGGTGCGGCTGTACGACAAAGGCGTACCGGCGCTGAAAGCGGTGGTTGGCCTGCCGTTCTGCGATATCGGCTTTGCCGTGCAGGGCGAGCACCTGATTGTTGTCGCAGCGGAAGACAACCTGCTGAAAGGCGCCTCCTCACAGGCGGTGCAGTGTCTCAATATTCGTTTCGGCTTCCCCGAAACGCTGTCTCTGATTTAACGGACGGATAACCTGACCATGAGCAATCCTCTGATCATTAAGCTGGGCGGCGTACTGCTGGATAGCGAAGAAGCGCTGGCGCGTCTGTTTGATGCCCTGCTGGCGTACCGCACGCAGTATCAGCGTCCGCTGATCATCGTCCACGGCGGTGGCTGCCTGGTGGACGAGCTGATGAAGAAACTGGCGCTGCCGGTGAAAAAGAAGAACGGTTTGCGCGTGACGCCAGCCGATCAGATCGACATTATTACCGGTGCGCTGGCCGGCACCGCTAACAAAACGCTGCTGGCATGGGCGAAGAAGTACGGCATTGGCGCAGTGGGTTTATGCCTCGGCGATGCCGGCCTGGTGAACGTGGCACAGTTCGATGAGGAACTGGGGCATGTTGGCAACGCCACGCCGGGTAATCCGCAGCTGCTCAATACGCTGCTGGATGCAGGCTATATGCCGGTGATCAGCTCGATTGGCATCACCGACGGCGGCGAACTGATGAACGTCAACGCCGACCAGGCCGCGACCGCGCTGGCGGCGACGATCGGTGCCGATCTGGTGCTGCTGTCGGACGTCAGCGGTATTCTCGACGGCAAAGGTCAGCGCATCGCCGAGATGACTGCAGCCAAAGCCGAGCAGCTGATTGCCCAGGGCATTATTACCGATGGCATGATTGTGAAAGTGCATGCGGCGCTCGACGCGGCGCGTACGCTGGGCCGCCCGGTGGATATCGCCAGCTGGCGTCATGCTGAACAGCTGCCAACCCTTTTCAACGGCGTGTCGATTGGCACCCGGATTCTCGCATAATCAAGGATTACGACATGAGCACGCAAAACATCAAAAAAATCGTTCTGGCTTACTCGGGCGGTCTGGATACCTCGGCCATCATTCCCTGGCTGAAAGAGAACTACGGTGGTTGTGAAGTGGTGGCGTTCGTGGCCAACATTGGTCAGGATCCGGCCGATCTGGAAGGCGTAGAGAAGAAAGCGCTGCAGTCGGGCGCGTCTGAGTGCCACGTGGTCGATCTGCGTGAAGAGTTTATCAGCGAATACGTTTACCCGGTGCTGCAGACCGGTGCGCTGTACGAAGGCACCTATCTGCTGGGCACCTCAATGGCGCGTCCTATCATCGCCAAAGCGCAGGTTGAACTGGCGCTGAAAGTGGGCGCAGACGCGCTGTGCCACGGCGCAACCGGTAAAGGCAACGATCAGGTGCGTTTCGAAACCACCTATACCGCGCTGGCACCGCAGCTTAAAGTGGTGGCGCCATGGCGTGAGTGGAACCTGCGTTCGCGTGAAGCGCTGCTGGATTACCTGAAAGAGCGCAATATCCCGACCACCGCGTCGCTGGAAAAAATCTACAGCCGTGATGAGAACGCCTGGCACATCTCGACCGAAGGTGGCGTGCTGGAGAGCCCGTGGAATGCGCCAAACAAAGATTGCTGGGTGTGGACCGTCGATCCGCTGGAAGCGCCGGATCAGCCAGAAAACGTCACCGTCAGCGTGGAGAAAGGCCAGGTTGTCGCGGTGAACGGTGAAAAACTGAGCCCGTTCCAGTGTCTGGAAAAACTCAATGCGCTGGGAGCGAAACACGGCGTAGGCCGGATTGATATCGTGGAAAACCGTCTGGTGGGCATCAAATCACGCGGCTGCTACGAAACCCCGGGCGGCACCATCATGGTCAACGCGCTGCGTGCGGTTGAGCAGCTGGTACTGGATCGCGACAGCTTCAAATGGCGTGAACAGCTGGGTCAGGAGATGTCTTACGTGGTGTATGACGGCCGCTGGTTCGCACCGCTGCGTCAGTCAATCCAGGCCGCTGCCGCATCGCTGGCAGAGCTGGTGAACGGTGAAGTGGTACTGCAGCTGTACAAAGGCCAGGCCACGGCGATCCAGAAAAAATCGGCGAACAGCCTGTACTCAGAAGAGTTTGCCACCTTCGGCGAAGACGAAGTGTACGATCACCGTCACGCAGGCGGCTTTATCCGTCTGTTCTCGCTCTCTTCACGCATTCGCGCGCTGAACGAGCAGAAGAAGTAATACCGGCGGCAGGCGACATATTTTGCAGGGGCGGCTTCGGGCCGCCCTTTGTTTAACAGATTCAGGAGCAAACAGATGGCACTTTGGGGCGGACGTTTTTCGCAGGCGGCAGATCAACGGTTTAAACAGTTCAACGACTCACTGCGGTTTGACTACCGCCTGGCGGAGCAGGACATCATCGGTTCGGTGGCCTGGTCAAAAGCGCTGGTCACGGTAAACGTGCTGAGCAGTGAAGAGCAGCAGCAGCTGGAAGCCGCGCTGAATGCGCTGCTGGAAGAGGTTCGCGCCAATCCGCAGCAGATTCTGCAGAGCGATGCCGAGGATATTCACAGCTGGGTGGAAGGCAAGCTGATCGACAAAGTCGGCGCGCTGGGCAAAAAGCTGCACACCGGGCGCAGCCGTAACGACCAGGTGGCGACCGATCTCAAACTGTGGTGTAAAACGCAGGTGGCACTGCTGCTGGAAGCCACGCGCGAGCTGCAGTCAGCGCTGGTAGCCACGGCTGAAGCCAATCAGGATGCCGTGATGCCGGGCTACACCCACCTGCAGCGGGCGCAGCCGGTGACGTTTGCCCACTGGTGTCTGGCCTACGTTGAGATGCTGGCGCGCGACGAGAGCCGTCTGCAGGATACGCTGAAGCGGCTGGACGTCAGCCCGCTGGGCTGCGGCGCGCTGGCCGGCACTGCTTATGAGATCGACCGTGAGCAGCTGGCCGGCTGGCTCGGCTTCGCCTCTGCCACGCGTAACAGCCTGGATACCGTGTCAGACCGCGATCACGTGCTGGAGCTGCTGTCTGATGCCTCGATTGGCATGGTGCACCTGTCGCGCTTCGCTGAAGACATGATCTTCTTCAACACCGGTGAAGCCGGCTTTATTGAGCTGTCCGATAAAGTGACGTCGGGCTCATCGCTGATGCCGCAGAAGAAAAATCCGGACGCGCTGGAGCTGATCCGCGGCAAGTGCGGTCGCGTGCAGGGCGCACTGACCGGCATGATGATGACGCTGAAAGGGCTGCCGCTGGCGTACAACAAAGATATGCAGGAAGACAAAGAAGGGCTGTTCGATGCGCTCGATACCTGGCTTGACTGCCTGCATATGTCAGCGCTGGTGCTGGATGGCATTCAGGTGAAGCGTCCGCGCTGTCAGGAAGCCGCCGAGCAGGGTTACGCTAACTCGACCGAACTGGCCGATTATCTGGTAGCCAAAGGCCTGCCGTTCCGCGAAGCGCACCATATCGTCGGCGAAACCGTGGTGGAAGCGATCAAACAAGGCGTCGCGCTGGAAGCATTAAGTCTGGCGCAGCTTAAGCAGTTTAGCGCGGCGATCGGGGAAGATGTTTATCCGGTGCTGTCGCTGCAGTCTTGTCTCGATAAGCGTAACGCGCGCGGCGGCGTGGCACCCCAGCAGGTAGCGCTGGCGATCGGCGAAGCGAAGCAGCGCTTAAACCTGGCGTAATGCGCGCCAGGAAATTTCTTTCGCAAAAAAGAGACAATTCTTGATCGGCCTGGCGTGAAGAGTTCTTAAAGTGTGCTCGCAGTTAATTTGGAGAACATAAATGAGCACTTCACGCTTTGGCTACCCTTTCTTTCCTCTGGAGCCGGCCGTTGAAAACCAGGTTCCTGTCACCTTCGATTCCGCCTCGGTGAATGACGGCGGTTTTATTGTCGATGGCGAAATCACCCGCGATACGCGCCCTGCGCTGAACGGCTATGCCGGCCGTGGCGTCACGCTTGAGTGTTACCATAACGGCGAGTTAGTGGGCAGCACGCTCAGCGATGCTCAGACCGGCTACTTCAGTTTTACGCTGCCTGCCACGCTGGCAGGCGGGAGTCATCAGTTCATGGCACAGGTGGCGGCAATGCCGCAGAGCGCCAGCGCGCCCTTCACGCTGATCGTCGAAGACGCCGGTTTTGTGCCGGTCACGCTAACCGCGATGCACAGCGGCGCGCAGTTTATCTGGCCGGAAGAGAGCACCACGCAAACCCAGCCGACCTTTTCCGGTAAAGGCCAGCCCGGCAGCCGGGTTGAGCTGTTTGATAACGATGAGCCGCTCGGCAGTGCGCTGGTCGATAGCGATCACAAATGGACCTTTACGCCGTCTCATGCGCTGGCCGCTGGCGAGCATCAGATCGTGGTGACATGCGGCGCAGGGAATGTCAGTGCGCCGGTCAGCCTGATCGTCGCGGATGATGTTACGGAAGACGTGGCCCGGCCGGAGGCGCTCAGCGGCCTGCATCTGCACGACCTGCTGGCCAGCGTGCCGGTTAACCTGTTCCAGGACGCGGAGCTTAACCCGGCCACGCAGCAGTATGAGCTGGTGCTGAATAATGACGATCTGCAGCAGGAGCTGACGCAGTCCGGTATCGTCGGCCACTCCCTGGTGCTGACGGAGCAGGATTTGCAGCAGTTGCTGGATGATGTGCCACTGTGATGCAGAGGCAAAAAAAAGCGGGCTTTAAGTAGCCCGCCAACCTCTAGCTTCGGAATTACATATAGTTATAGGCACATCATCAAAGGGCTGGCACTCCCGGCCAACTCAGTGATTTCGTGAGCAGGTTGCAGGTGCTGCTCCAGATTGTTGTTGTTGCGTGTCTGCGTTAGCCGCTTTAACAATCTGTGGTCTTAATCAGATGGCCGGTATTATTCCTGTTCACCGCTTGATAGGGCTAATCGTTCATTGCTATTCTATCTATCGCCACGGGCTATCGTGGTTTGGAGGCTATCAATGAACATTCGTGATCTGGAATATCTGGTTTCGCTGGCGGAACATCGCCACTTTCGTCGTGCCGCTGATGCCTGTCACGTCAGCCAGCCGACCCTGAGCGGGCAGATTCGCAAGCTGGAAGATGAACTGGGTGTGATGCTGCTGGAACGGACCAGCCGTAAGGTGCTGTTTACGCAGGCTGGGCTGCTGCTGGTGGATCAGGCGCGAACCGTGCTGCGTGAAGTCAAAGTACTGAAGGAGATGGCCAGCCAGCAGGGCGAAACTATGTCCGGGCCGCTGCACATTGGTCTGATTCCGACCACCGGTCCCTATCTGCTGCCGCATATTATTCCGATGCTGCATCAGACCTTCCCGAAACTCGAGATGTATCTGCACGAGGCGCAAACGCAGCAGCTGCTGGCGCAGCTCGACAGCGGTAAGCTCGACTGCGCGATTCTGGCGCTGGTAAAAGAGAGCGAAGCTTTTATTGAAGTGCCGCTGTTTGATGAGCCGATGAAGCTGGCGATCTATCAGGATCACCCGTGGCACGATCGCGATCGTGTGCCGATGTCGGATCTGGCCGGTGAGAAACTGCTGATGCTGGAAGATGGTCACTGTCTGCGCGATCAGGCGATGGGCTTCTGCTTCGAAGCCGGCGCTGATGAAGATACCCATTTCCGCGCGACCAGTCTGGAAACGCTGCGCAACATGGTAGCAGCCGGCAGCGGTATTACTTTGCTGCCGTCGCTGGCGGTACCGAATGAGCGCGTGCGTGATGGCGTGTGCTATCTGCCGTGTTATAAACCGGTGCCGCAGCGCACCATCGCGCTGGTGTATCGTCCGGGATCGCCTCTGCGCAGCCGCTATGAGCAGCTGGCAGAAGCAATTAAAACCCACATGCAGGGTTACCTGGACCGTTCGTTAAAACAGGCGGTTTAAGCCGTTTAACGCCGCCACGCGGTAGGCTTCGGCCATGGTGGGGTAGTTGAAGGTAGTGTTCACGAAATACTCAATCGTGTTACCGCCGTTCTTCTGCTCCATGATGGCCTGGCCGATGTGAATGATCTCCGCCGCACGCTCGCCAAAGCAGTGAATACCCAGAATCTCTTTGGTTTCGCGGTGGAACAGGATCTTCAGGCTGCCGACGTGCATGCCGACAATCTGCGCGCGTGCCAGATGCTTAAACTGTGCACGGCCCACTTCATACGGCACTTTCATCGCCGTCAGCTGCTGTTCGGTTTTGCCGACGGAGCTGATTTCCGGAATGGTGTAAATCCCGGTTGGGATATCTTCAATCAGGTGCGCGGTGGCTTCCCCTTTGATGATCGCCTGCGCGGCAATGCGGCCCTGATCGTAAGCGGCAGAGGCCAGGCTCGGGTAGCCAATCACGTCGCCCACCGCATAGATATGCGGCTGTGCGGTCTGATACATGCTGTTCACTTTCAGCAGTCCACGGCCATCGGCTTCCAGCCCGACGTTTTCCAGCGCCAGTGAATCGGTATTACCGGTACGGCCGTTAGCGTACAGCAGGCAATCGGCTTTGACCTTTTTGCCGGACTTGAGGTGCATGATGACGCCATCGCTGACACCTTCAATCTTCTCAAACTCTTCGTTGTGACGAATCACCACGCCGCTGTTCCAGAAGTGATAAGAGAGCGAATCAGACATCTCCTGATCGAGGAACGCCAGCAGGCGATCGCGGGTGTTGATCAGGTCAACCTTGACGTTAAGACCGCGGAAAATCGACGCATATTCACAGCCAATCACGCCCGCACCATAAATGATGACGTGGCCGGGTTCATGATGCAGGTTGAGGATGGAGTCGGAGTCGTAAATGCGCGGATGGGTAAAATCGACGTCCGCCGGGTGATACGGGCGGGAACCACAGGCGATGACAAACTTCTCTGCGGTTAAGCGCTCCCGCGTGCCGTCTGGCTGTTCCACTTCGATGGTGTTGGCATCAACAAAATGGGCGTCGCCCTGATAAAGCTCACAGCGGTTACGCTCGTAAAAGCCCTGACGCATGGCAGTCTGCTGGCTGATGACGTTCTCAGTATGATTCAGAATGTCGGCGAACGAGGAGCGCAGGAGGCGGGTGTGATCGCTATAAAGAGGGTTTTGATTGAACTCGATGATACGGCTGACAGCGTGACGCAGAGCTTTGGAAGGGATGGTTCCCCAGTGAGTACAACCGCCGCCGATGTTGTGGTAGCGTTCGATCACTGCAATGCGCGCTCCCTGCTTCACCAGCCCCATCGCCGCACCTTCGCCGCCCGGACCGGAGCCAATCACAATGGCATCGTAATCGTAAGACTTTTGCATACCAGTACGTCCTATGTTTCTATACATTTTTACAACGAGATTCTAACATCTCGCCGCGCACATCTGAATTCTAACAGCGTAAATTGGCAAAGTTTGACAATCAGTGAGGTTAACAGGCGGTCACAAACTTTGCGCCGCTGTACGCTGAAAAGTTTGTTATAGTGCCTGCCTGATTACTCACAAGGCCGGGAAAATGGGCGTTCGAGCGCAACAAAAAGAACGTACACGACGTTCACTGATTGAAGCGGCATTCAGTCAGTTAAGTGCAGAAAGGAGTTTTGCCAGCCTGAGTTTACGCGAAGTGGCACGCGAAGCCGGCATTGCACCGACCTCGTTTTACCGTCACTTTCGCGATGTGGATGAACTCGGCCTGACGATGGTCGATGAAAGTGGCCTGATGCTGCGCCAGCTGATGCGCCAGGCGCGCCAGCGCATTGCCAAAGGCGGCAGCATCATTAAAACCTCGGTCGCCACGTTTATGGAGTTCATCGGGAACAATCCCAACGCTTTTCGTCTCTTACTACGCGAGCGCTCCGGCACCTCAGCGGCTTTTCGTGCGGCGGTCGCGCGGGAGATTCAGCACTTTATTGCTGAACTGGCCGACTACCTTGAGCTGGAAAACCGCATGCCGCGCAGCTTTACCGAAGCGCAGGCGGAAGCTATGGTGACGATTGTGTTCAGCGCCGGCGCGGAAGCGCTGGATGTGGATATCGAACAGCGGCGCAAACTGGAAGAGCGTCTGGTGCTGCAGCTGCGAATGATCGCCAAAGGCGCGTATTACTGGTATCGCCGGGAGCAAGAGCGCCTGGCGGTTACCCTGGAAACCCCCGAAGAGTAATGTGATAAGGATAATGAAATGATTGAGCAAAACCCTCGCGATAAAGGAACGCTGTTACTGGCTTTTATCACCGGTTTAGCTATCAACGGCTCCTTTTCGGTGCTGTTCAGCACCTTTGTTCCCTTTTCGATTTTCCCGCTGATCGCCCTTGGCCTTGCCGCGTGGTGTCTGCATCAGCGCTATCTCAACCGTAATATGCCGGACGGCATGCCTTCGCTGGCGGCGGCATTTTTTCTGCTGGGGATTCTGGTGTACAGCGCGCTGGTGCGTGCCGAATATCCGGATATCGGGTCTAACTTCATCCCGACCATTCTGATGGTGGCGCTGGTGTTCTGGATCGCCATGCGCTTCCGCCGCAGCAAGAACAAGCACTGAAAACAATCACGGGAACCGCAGGGTTCCCGTTTTTTTCAGGCTTTTCGCGTCAGTAACACACCGCATTCCATATGGTGGGTGTAAGGGAACTGGTCAAACAGCGCCAGCCGCGTGATGTTATGCGTGGCACTCAGTACGCTGAGGTTGTCGCACAGCGTCTGCGGATTACAGGAAATATAGAGAATACGCGGATAGGCCTGCACCATCTTCACCGTCTCGTCATCCAGCCCGCTGCGCGGCGGATCGACAAAGATGGTCTCGCACTGATAGCTATTGAGATCGATGCCTTCCAGACGGTTAAAGCTGCGCACGCCGTTCATCGCCTGGGTAAACTCTTCGGCTGCCATACGAATAATTTGCACGTTGTCGATGTGGTTGGCCGCGATGTTGTACTGCGCCGAAGCCACCGACGGTTTGGCGATTTCCGTCGCCAGTACGCGGCGGAAGTTACGCGCCAGCGCCAGCGAAAAGTTGCCATTGCCACAGTACAGCTCCAGCAGATCGCCGCGCGAATCTTGCGTCACGTCCAGCGCCCACTCCAGCATCTGAATATTCATCGCCGCATTCGGTTGGGTGAAGCTGTTCTCCACCTGACGATAGATCATCTCCTGACCGGCTACCGGCAGGCGCTCATCGACGTAATCGCGATCGAGGCAGATTTTGGTTTTCGTGGCACGGCCAATCAGCTGCACATCAAACCCTTCTGCACGCAGGCTATCGCGCAGCGCAGTCGCGGCTTCGGTCCAGTCGGCTTCCAGCTTGCGGTGATACAGCAGCGAGATCACGATCTGGTTGCTGAGGGTGGAGAGATAATCGATCTGGAACAGTTTAAAACGCAGCGCGCGATTATCGCGGATCGCGGCGATCAACTTTGGCATCAGCGTGTTGATCAACTGGCTGGCCGCCGGAAACTGATCGACGCGGATACGCTGTTTGGTCTCTTGATCGAAGATGATGTGATAAAGATCGTCACCGTCGTGCCAGATGCGGAATTCGGCGCGCATACGATAGTGGCTGACCGGCGAGCGGAACACCTCCACGTCGGGCGCTGCGTAGGGGGCCATCATCGCCTGTAAGCGGCTGACTTTTTCCGCCAGTTGCGCGTCGTATTGTTCAATCGGGAGTTGTTCGGGTGTCATCTTCAATCCTGGTGTTAAGCCTGCCTGCCGGGCGATTGTAGGCATTCACCTGCTGATGTCCAGTCCCGGACAGTGCAGGAAGGCTGGCAGTCTGGATTTCCGGCCTTCTTAAACGTAGACTGCGGCTGCCGGCCTCCTTGAGTTAAAAGGGAATCCAGTGTGAATCTGGAGCTGACGCGCAGCGGTAAAAGAATGTCGTGGTGATCGCAATTGCAGACACTGTCCTCGCGGATGGGAAGTCTTCACCACTTATGATTCCCAGCCCGAAGACCTGCCGGTGTGACGTCGCAACTTCTGAGATCATCGCGTGCTATCGATCCCGGACCTGCGGCATCCTGCTTCGTCTTTTGGATGCTATAACAATGAAAACAACACACGCTTCGCTGTTTGCCTTTAGTGCAACGGCGTTGTCGCTCTGGGCGCAATCTGGCTACGCGCAGCAGAATGATGATACGCAAATCGTTACCGCCAACCGGTTTTTGCAGCCGGTTTCCTCCTTTCTCGCGCCGACGACAGTCGTGACCCGCGACGATATCGATCGCTGGCAGGCTAAAAGCCTGACGGACGTCATGCGTCGCCTGCCTGGCGTGGACATCGCGCAAAACGGTGGCCTCGGCCAGCTGAGTTCACTGTTTGTGCGCGGCACCAACTCCAGCCACGTACTTATACTCATCGACGGTATCCGGCTAAACCAGGCGGGTGTGTCCGGATCGTCTGATTTAAGCCAGATTCCGCTTTCTCTGGTCCAGCGCATCGAATATGTGCGCGGTGCGCGCTCGGCGGTGTATGGCTCCGATGCGATTGGCGGCGTGGTGAACATCATCACCGGTCGTGATAAGCCGGGCACGACGCTGAGCGCGGGCGTGGGCTCGAAAGGCTATCAAAACTATGAAGGTTCTACCCAGCAGCAGCTGGGCGCAGCCACGACGCTGACCATGGCGGGCAACTACACCTATACGCGCGGCTATGATGTGGTGGCAAACCTGCCGGATGTGTATGGCGATCCGGCGCAGAAAGATCGCGATGGCTTCATGAACAAGACGCTGTATGGCGCGCTGGAGCACCAGTTCAGTGACGGGCTGAGCGGCTTTGTCCGCGGCTACGGTTTTGACAACCGTACGGCCTACGATGGCACCTACAGCTACGATAACAGTTTCAACATCAACGGATTAAACGATACCCGCCAGCTCTACAGCCAGACCTGGGACAGCGGCCTGCGTTACAGCAACGACATTTATTCGACGCAGCTGATCGCCAGCTACAGCCGCAGCAAAGACTATAACTATGATCCGCGTACAGGCCGCTACGGCCCGTCGACCACGCTGGATGACAGCAAGCAGTACAATGTGCAGTGGGGCAATACGTTGCAGGTGGCGCAGGGCAGCGTAAGCGCGGGCGTGGACTGGCAGAAACAGACCACGGAACCCGGCACCGCTTACGTGGCTGACAGCACCGAACTGCGTAACACCGGCATCTATGCCACCACCCAGCAGCAGCTGGGCAGCGTAACGCTGGAAGGCGCGGTACGCGGTGACGACAACAGCCAGTTTGGCTGGCACGGCACCTGGCAGGGCGGGGCGTCATGGGCGTTTGTTGATGGCTATAGCGTGTTTGCCAATTACGCGACGGCGTATAAAGCGCCTCGTCTCGGCCAGTTGTATGGTTCTTATGGCAACAGCGACCTGAAGCCGGAAGAGAGTAAACAGTGGGAAGCGGGCTTCTCTGGCCTGACCGGGCCGGTAAACTGGCGCGTATCCGGTTATCGTAACGATATCGATAATCTGATTGATAGCGATCCCACCACCTATATCTATTACAACATCGATAAAGCGCGCATTAAGGGCGTAGAAGCCACGGCGTCGTTCGATACCGGTCCGCTTAGCCATCAGATTTCTTACGATTATGTTGATGCGCGCGATGCTGAAACCGATCAACCGCTGGTGCGCCGTGCGAAGCAGCAGGTGAAATACCAGCTCGACTGGACGATTTATGAGTTTGACTGGTCACTGACCTATCATTATCTCGGCGATCGCTATGATACGGATTACAACCACTCCTTTACCCCGCAGCGCGTCAAACTGGGCGGTGTAAGTTTATGGGATCTGGCAGTTTCGTATCCGGTCACATCACAGCTCACCGTTCGTGGTAGAATTGCCAACCTGTTCGATAAAGACTACGAGACAGTGTATGGCTATCAAACTCCAGGAACGGAGTACTATCTCAGCGCCAGCTACAGCTTCTGATCTGCGCCCCACCGTGCTGGTGTTTGACTCCGGCGTCGGTGGGCTCTCCGTCTATGATGAGGTCCGGCAACTGCTGCCGGGCCTGCACTATCTCTATGCCTTCGATAATGCCGGCTTCCCTTACGGTGAAAAAAGCGAAGAGTACATTGTTGAGCGGGTCGTGGCGGTGGTGGAGGCTATCGTGCAGCGCGTGCCGCTGGCGTTAGTGGTCATCGCCTGTAACTCCGCCAGTACTGTATCCCTGCCAGCATTGCGTCAGCGCTTTGAGTTCCCGGTCGTTGGCGTCGTGCCTGCGATTAAGCCGGCGGCCCGTCTGACGCGTAACGGCGTGGTCGGCCTGCTGGCCACGCGCGGCACGGTGA
Organism: Pantoea sp. Morm; assembly: GCF_016643525.1. NCBI lineage: Bacteria > Pseudomonadati > Pseudomonadota > Gammaproteobacteria > Enterobacterales > Erwiniaceae > Pantoea > Pantoea sp. Morm. The sequence goes on from NZ_VOQX01000081.1 coordinate 18,029, forward strand.
AACGGCCTTACACCCATGAGCTGGTGGCGCAGTTTGCGCGCGAATGTAAAATCGAAATGCTGGGCTCGGCGGAACTGGTCGAACTGGCGGAAGCCAAACTGCACGGAGAAACGGTGTCGCTGGACGATGTGCGTCGCGCAGTGCAACCGTGGCTACGTATGAAAGAGCCGCCGGATACCGTGGTGCTGGGTTGTACCCATTTCCCGCTGTTACGTGAAGAGCTGCAGCAGGTGTTGCCTGACGGCACCCGGCTGGTGGATTCGGGCGCAGCCATTGCACGGCGCACCGCCTGGTTATTAGAGCACGAAGCGCCTCAGGCGCGTTCCAGCGGACAGAATGTGGCATTTTGTACGCGCATGGATGACGAAGTGGTGCAATTATCACCGGTTTTGCAGCGTTATGGCTTCCCGCTGCTGGAAAAACTGGCGATTTGACGGGCTTTCGCCGAAAAAAACAGCACTCGAAAATTAATTTGCATTTAGCCCTTGTCAGCCCGAAAGAACTCCCTATAATGCGCCTCCACTGACACGGCACAACGGCTTACGAAGCGCCCTGTTAGTGAGGTGGCCCTTAACGGCAACCTTCAGAAAAGCAAAAATAAATGCTTGACTGAGAAAGCGGAAAGCGTAATATACGCATCCCGCGCCGCTTGAGAAATCGCGGCACTGCTCTTTAACAATTTATCAGACAATCTGTGTGGGCACTCGCAGGATTGATATCAGCGTCTCCGGACGTAAAAAATATCAAGTCTTTGCTGAGTGAACACGTAATTCATTACGAAGTTTAATTCACAG
>NZ_VOQX01000082.1:0-18794 GCF_016643525.1 Pantoea sp. Morm
CCGCCGAAAGGCTGGTCGCTGCGCTGGTTTGAGCGGGCGCTGAGCTACGACGATTTTCGTCACGGCTTCTGGTCCGGACTGATTGTCACAGCATGGGCGTCAACGCTGGCGGTGATCATCGGTGCCACGCTGGCGATTGCCATTGAGCGCTATCGCTTTCCCTGCAAACAGGTGCTGGAGAGCATTCTGCTGTCACCGCTGTTTATTCCGCATTTCACCATTGGCCTCGGCCTGCTGATGCTGGTGTCGCAGCTCAACCTGGGACGCGGCTACGCGCTGGTGATTTTCTGCCACGTGGTGCTGGTGCTGCCGTTCGTGCTGCGCAGCGTCTATGTATCGCTGAAAAATCTCGAGCAGCGGATAGAACTGGCGGCGGCCAGCCTCGGCGCATCGCCGCTGCGCGTGGTATGGACCATTACCGTGCCGCTGATTCTGCCGGGCCTGTTTGGTGGCTGGCTGTTCGCCGCGATTCTCTCATTCAATGAATTTACCGCCTCGCTGTTTATTACCACCCAGGCGACGCAGACGCTGCCGGTGGCGATGTACAACTACGTGCGTGAATTTGCCGACCCGACGCTGGCGGCGCTGTCGGTTATTTATATTGTGGTGACCGCCGCGATGTTAATTATCGCCAATAAGTTTTTCGGGCTGGGAAAAATATTAAACGTTGAGGCCGGGCATTAATTTCGCTGTGCCATTAAGCCGCCGTTAAACATGACAACCTGGTGTTAATCGCCAGCGGCGCAATATTTGCGCCGCGCTGGTGGCATGCCAACTATTCGGGGATGACCTATGTCAGTAGAAAAAATCAATACCGTGATTGTCGGAGCGGGCCAGGCGGGTATCGCCATGAGCGAACATCTGGCGCAGATGCAGATCCCGCACGTGGTGCTGGAGCGCAGCCGCATTGCCGAGCGCTGGCGCTCCGAACGCTGGGACTCGCTGGTGGCTAACGGTCCGGCGTGGCACGACCGCTTTCCTTCGCTGAAGTTTGATAACATTTCGCCGGAGGCGTTTCCGCCGAAAGAGCGCATGGCGCAGTATTTCGAGGATTACGCAAAGATGCTCAACGCGCCGGTGCGCACCGGGGTTGAGGTACAGCAGGTAACGCGGCTGCCCGGACGCAGCGGCTTCCGGGTGGTGACGTCAGTGGGAGTATTCGACGCGGACAATGTGGTGGCTGCCACCGGGCCGTTTCAGAAGCCCGCGTTCCCGGCCATCGTGCCTGAAGGCGCGGTGCCGCAGCAGATCCACTCATCGGCGTACAAGAATCCACAGCAGCTGGCGCCCGGAGCGGTGCTGGTGGTGGGTGCGGGTGCGTCCGGCACCCAGATTGCCGAGGAGCTGCGTCAGGCCGGCCGCGAGGTGTTTCTGTCGGTCGGTGAGCACTACCGCCCGCCACGCGCCTATCGCGACCGTGATTACTGCTGGTGGCTTGGCGCGCTGGGGCTGTGGGACGAAGTGAAAATCAAGCCGAAGAAACAGCACGTGGCCTTTGCCGTCAGCGGCTATGAAGGCGGTAAAACCGTGGATTTCCGCCGGCTGGCCCATATGGGCATTACGCTGGTCGGCATCACCGAGCGCTGGGATAACGGCGTGCTGCGCTTTGAGCCGGGGCTGGCAGAGAATATCGCCGAAGGTGACAGAGCTTATTTCGAGGTGCTGCGCGATGCGGATGCGTACATAGAACGCAACGGGCTGGATTTACCGGCCGAGCCGCAGGCGTGGGAGCTGTTGCCGGATCCGGAATGCCTGTTAAATCCGCTGATGCAGCTGGACGTGCAGGCGGCGGGCATCAGCACCATTATCTGGGCTACCGGGTTTAAATTTGATTTCAGCTGGCTGCAGGTGGATGCGTTTGATGAACAGGGCCTGCCATTCCACAAGCGCGGTATTTCTGCCGAGCGCGGTATTTATTTCCTTGGACTGCCCAATCTGGTCAATCGGGCGTCGTCGTTTATTTACGGCGTGTGGCACGATGCGAAATATATTGCCGACCACATCGCGCTGCAAAATGCCTATTCGGATTACGTTAAGTCGTAATTATTTTCCAGGTGCGCATGAATGCGCACCCTACGAAGAAAGTTCACCCTTAAATTGTATCATGTAGGGTCGCTATTAATAGCGACCCGCTATAGCGACTGAACCGTATTTATTCTGGCTTTGCTGGTGGATGAGGCAATCGGGAAGATGACGTATAGCTTTGATAGAGCGTTTTGAGTAGAAAAATCGCTGAAAGGATCAAACGTCATGCGCTGAAGTTCTGCTTGTGCTCACGTTTTTCCTGCAGATAAGAACCCTGAAGCTTCAGCGTTTCTGCTTTAGTCAGCACACCTTTTCTTTTGAGATTAACCAGCAATTGTTCAACGTAATCCAGTTCTACTCTGTCGCCTGCCAGATGAGTAATCGCAGCAGCCATCAGGCTGACACCGTCACGCTCTGCGGTGATATGGTTAGCCTTCGCTAAATTCTGGATCTGGCTGGCAATACTCAGAGATGCATTTCTGCTCATAATTAATCTCCCGTCAGAAGTTCAATTTTAGCACGCTGCATCATTAAAGTCAGTGGGAAGAGACGCGGAACCACAGGGCATCTCACAGCGGTAACACTGGTGAAGTCTGACACAGCATTCAGCCAATCCTCAGACAAAAAAATGCCGGTGGGCGATGGCTCGCGCACCGGCATCGGTTCGATTGACTCAGCGATGGCCTGTTACAGCGCCATATCCTGCTTCGCGGACTCTTCGCGCGGTTTGGCCTGCGCAGGTGCCGACTGCTGATCGTCCATGTTAATCACTGGCGGTTTGGTCAGCTGCAGCACGGATGCGGTGTTATCCCATACCTGCTGGGTCAGCGCGGTGTTGCCGTTCAGCTTCTGGCCGAAGCTTGGCACGATAGCGCGGATCTTCTGCTGCCACTCCGGTGACGCGAACTGCTGCGGGAACAGCTTCTGCATCACGTTCAGGGTGATCGGTGCCGCAGTAGATGCACCCGGTGAAGCACCCAGCAGGGCCGCCACGGTTTTCTGCTGATCGGTCACGATTTCGGTACCCAGCTTCAGCACGCCGCCTTTCTCAGCATCTTTCTTGATGATCTGCACACGCTGGCCGGCCTGAATCAGTTTCCAGTCCTCTTTACGCGCGTTCGGGTAGTACTCTTTCAGCGCGGCAAAGCGGTCATCATCGTTCAGCATCACCTGACCAATCAGGTATTTCACCAGGTCAAAGTTATCGATGCCCACGTGCGTCATCGGCATGAAGTTGCTGGTGGTGGTAGCGCTCAGCAGATCGAACAGCGAACCGTTTTTCAGGTATTTGGTCGAGAACGTGGCGAACGGCCCAAACAGCACCACTTTTTTACCGTCGAGGTTACGGGCATCAATGTGCGGTACCGACATTGGCGGTGCGCCTACGGAAGCCTGACCATACACTTTCTGCAGGTGACGGCTGGTGATTTCCGGGTTTTCGGTCATCAGGAACGAACCGCCCACCGGGAAACCGCCGTAGTTATCGGCTTCAGGAATACCGGTTTTTTGCAGCAGCTTAATCGCCGCACCGCCCGCGCCGATGAATACGTATTTCGCATCCACTTCACGGTTTGCGCCGCTCTTCACGTCTTTGATGGTGACGTGCCAGGAGTTGTCGCTGTTGCGTTTGAAATCGGTGACTTCAGAGGAAGTTTCCAGCTTGAAGTTCTGATCTTTCTGCAGGCTGCCGATCAACTGACGGGTAATTTCACCGTAGTTCACATCGGTACCCACCGGCGTCCAGGTGGCGGCCACTTTCTGATTCGGATCGCGACCTTCCATCACCAGCGGTGCCCACTGCTCGATCTGTTTGTGATCGGTAGAGAACTTCATGCCCTGGAACAGGGTGGTTTTCTGCAGCGCCGCATAGCGTTTGGTCAGGTATTCGACATTTTTGTCGCCCCAGACAAAGCTCATGTGCGGGGTGGAGTTGATGAACGAACGCGGATCGTGCAGCACGCCGCGCTGTACCTGGCTGGTCAGGAACTGGCGGGTAATCATGAACGATTCATTGATTTCCAGCGCTTTGCTCACATCGATGGAACCGTCTGCACGCTCTGGCGTGTAGTTCAGCTCCATGTTGGCAGAGTGGCCAGTACCGGCGTTATTCCAGCCGTTGGAGGATTCCAGCGCGACGCCGTCGAGACGCTCAACCATCAGTTGTTTCCAGCCCGGTTGCAGCTCCTGCAGCCAGGTACCGAGCGAGGCGCTCATGATACCGCCGCCAATCAGCAGCACGTCGGTTTTTTCTGGTGCGTTCTCAGCGTGAACCGCTGAAGAGACAAGCAGTGCCGTCAGCGAAAGCGCGGACACAAGTTTTTTGGTCTGAGTCATGCCAGTCCTGTTTATTCTTTGCAGATGAACGTTAAAAATTCGGTTGGCAAATTAAAAGATTGTTACGAAAAGATTAACTTGTTTTTAGTTAATTAACTATTGATGGCAATTAATTAACTTTCATAAAAGCGGGATGGCGAAATAAACGGCAGGAATACAGAAGCAGTGCGGGAAAAAGCAACAATATATCCGCTAACGGAGCGCGGTTATTATTTATAACCACGGGCACGACTTAGGTCAAATTAAATCCGCCGGCGCGATGACAAATCATGCACTATCACTGCACGGAGCGTGTTGATGATCTGACGCCGAATGGGTTTACCCTAAGGTCTCTGATGACTTGTTTAACTTTCGCGTGGACATGAGCATGGCGGGCAAAACCCTGTATGAAAAGCTGATCGAACAGCATGTGGTACGTCACCTGGACGATGAGGGGCACGTGCTGCTCTACATCGACCGGTCAATCCTCAATGAATACACCAGCCCGCAGGCGTTTAGCGGTCTGCGCGACCGGTCGCGTCGCGTGCGCCATCCGGCCACCATTCTACTCAACGTCGACCATGTGAACCCGACGCGGCCAGTGCGCGATGCGGCGATGACCGACGCAGGCGGTCAGCTGCAGGTCGATTACTTCCGCAAAAATGCGGAGCACTTTGGCATTGAGCTGTTTGACGTGCTTGACCCGCGACAGGGCATTGAACATGTGGTGGCACACGAGCAGGGGCTGGTGATGCCGGGGATGGTGATTGCCGCCGGCGACAGCCATACCACCACTTACGGGGCGTTTGGCGCGCTGGGGTTCGGCATCGGCACCTCGGAAATCGAGCACCTGCTGGCGACACAGACATTGATTTATCGCACGCTGAAAACCATGCGCGTTGAAGTCACCGGTGAGCTGCCGTTTGGCTGTGCCGCCAAAGACATCGTGCTGGCGTTGATCGAACAGATTGGCGCATCCGGCGCTACGGGGTATGCGATTGAGTTTACCGGCAGCGCGATTGATGCGCTGAGCATGGAAGGGCGTATGACGCTGTGTAACATGGCGGTGGAAGCCGGTGCGCGCGGGGCGATTATCGCGCCGGATGAAAAGGTCTACGCGTACATTGCCGGCAAACCGCAAATGCCGGTGGGCGAGCTGTGGCAGCAGGCGCTGGCCGAGTGGCGCACGTTGCGCAGCGATGATGATGCGGTATTTGACCGGCAACTGACCATTGATTGCAGCGATCTGGAACCGAAAGTCACCTGGGGCATCAGCCCGGATCAGGCCTGCGCCATCAGCGGCCACGTGCCTAATCCGGCTGACGAACCCGATCTGGTGAAACAGCAGGCGATGAAAAATGCACTGCACTACATGGGGCTGCAAGCCGGCACGCCGCTGGCCGACATTGCCATCACCCACGCGTTTATCGGCTCCTGCACCAACGGGCGCATTGAAGATTTGCGCGCTGCGGCAGCGGTGATTGGTACCCGCAAAATCGCGCCGCACGTGCGCGGCATCATCGTGCCGGGCTCAACCCAGGTGCGGCAGCAGGCGGAGGCGGAAGGGCTGGCGGCCATCTTTATCGACGCTGGCTTCGAGTGGCGTCAGTCGGGGTGCTCAATGTGTCTGGCGATGAACGAAGATGTGCTGGCACCGGGCGATCGCTGCGCATCGGGCACCAATCGTAACTTTGCCGGCCGTCAGGGCGCGGGCGCGCGTACTCACTTAATGAGTCCGGCGATGGTCGCCGCCGCTGCGCTGGCGGGCCATCTGGTTGATGTTCGTCACTATCTGCAATCCGGGGTTTAATATGCAAGCTTTCACTACCATCACCGGCAAGCTGGCACCGCTGCCGGCTGCTAACATCGATACCGATGTGATTATGCCCAAGCAGTTTCTCAAAGGCATTGACCGGCAGGGGCTGGACCGCGGCGTGTTCTTTGACCTGCGCTTTCTGGCCGACGGTGCACCAAACCCTGATTTCATCCTCAATCAGCCGGGCTGGCAGAACGCGACGTTTTTGCTGGTCGGCGCCAATTTTGGCTGCGGCTCCAGCCGCGAACATGCGGTGTGGGGGCTGAATCAGCTGGGCATCCGCGCGATTATCGGCACCAGCTTCGCCGGCATTTTTGACGATAACTGCCAGCGTAACGGCGTGCTGACGCTGAGTCTGAGCGAGGCGGATTATCAGCGTCTGAGCGCGGTGGCCGCCGATGCGCAGCGCAACACCATCAGCGTGTCGCTGGAGCAGCAAACCATTCAGTTCGCGGATGAAGTGATTCACTTTACGGTCAGTGCCCTGAAGCGCGAAATGCTGATCGGTGGCGGCAGCGCGGTGGACTGGACGCTGCAATATGAAGCGGATATCAGCCAGTTTGAAGCGCAGCACTTTGCGCAGCGTCCGTGGCTGCAGCGCACCAGGGAGCAACCATGAGTAAGATTATCGACCGCGGCCCGTCGCCGTTTATCGCCGGTTTTACCCTGCAGGATGTGACGCTGGATAATGGCGTTACGCTACGCGTGGCCAGCGGCGGCAAGGGCATGCCCTTGCTGATGCTGCACGGCCATCCGCAAAATCATCTGGCCTGGCGTAAAATCGCACCGCAGCTGGCGCAGCAATATCAGGTGATCCTGCCGGATTTGCGCGGCTACGGTGACAGCGACAAGCCCGCCAGTGACGCTGAACATCTGCCGTATGCCAAACGCAGCATGGCGCAGGATATCAGTCAGCTGATCGACGCGCTTGGCCTGCAGCGCGTGGCGTTTGTCGGCCACGATCGCGGCGGGCGCGTCGGGCACCGGCTGGCGCTCGATCATCCGGAGAAAGTCAGCTGCTGCGTGTTTGTCGATATCGCACCCACTGCCACCATGTACGCGCTGACCGATCAGGCGTTCGCCACGCGCTACTTTTGGTGGTTCTTTCTGATTCAGCCGCACCCGCTGCCGGAGACCATGATTGGTCACGATCCGGCGTTCTTTCTGCGTAAACACATAGATGGCCAGCTGAAAACGCCGGGCGCGACCGAACCGGCGATATTCGAAGATTATCTGCGCTGCTATCGGGATCCGGCGATGATCCACGCGGTATGTGAAGATTATCGCGCTGCCGCCAGCATCGATTTGCAACACGATGCCGCTGACAGCGACCGGCGCATTGCCTGCCCGTTGTTACTGTTGTGGGGCGAAAAGGGCGCGGTCGGTCAGCTGTATGATGTGGTGCACACCTGGCAGGACAAGGCGCTCCAGGTGCAGGGCGGGGCGTTACCGTGCGGCCATTCACCGCAGGAAGAGGTGCCAGAGCGGTTTCTGCACTCGCTTCAGCGCTTCCTGGGATCTGTGTTATAACCACGTGGCGTTCACTCACCATGTGCTGTTATGAAAATACTGCTTGCCGGAAAAAGTTATCAGAAGCCGTTACAGGGTTGGCCGTCGATTGAAGACCTGTACGTGTTTATCAGCGTGGCGCGGCATGACGGTTTCGGCCGCGCGGCGATTGAGCTGGGTCAGTCACCGTCTTACATCAGTAAACGCATCGCCATTCTGGAAAAACAGCTGGAGACGCGGCTGTTTTTCCGCACTAACCGCGTGATGCGCCTGACGCCGGAAGGTGAAAAAGCGCTGGAGGGCGCGCTGCAGGTAGTGCAGGAAATGGATGGCTTTCTCAATAATTTCCGTCAGTGGCGCGGCGAGCTGACCGGGGAAATTACCGTCGGCTGCTCGTTTGGTTTCGGTCAGGACTATTTATCGGATGCGGTTTCGGCATTTATTCACCAGCATCCGTCGCTGAATATTAAACTGATGCTAAGCGATCGGGCATTCGACCTGCTACAGAGCGGCACGGATGTAGAAATCTGCGTTGGCGACGATCTCAATCCTTCTTATATTGCCCGCCGGCTGATTGCTAACCGGCGCATTTTATGTGCCGCGCCGGCGTATTTATCCCGCGCCGGTATGCCAGATTCGCTGGATGCGTTAATTCATCACAGCTGTCTGATCATTAATGAACGCGATAATTCATTTGGTAACTGGGCATTGACCAATGGCGAGCAGCAGGTGTTGTGTCGCCTGAACAGCCATTACTCTTCCAATAGCGGCAAGGTGATTCTGCATTGGGCGTTGCAGGGGCATGGTATTGCGCTGCGTTCAGCGTGGGATGTGGCGCCGTATCTGGCCACGGGCGAGCTGGTGGCAGTATTACCGCAGTGGTATCAGGAAGCCAATATCTGGGCGGTGTATACGCAACGCGCCGCAGAATCGCAGCGTATTAAAGTTTTTCTCGATTTTCTCGCCGCCTATTTTAATGAAAAAAGCCTGCCGGAAATGACGGGCAGGCCATAACAGAAAAACGTGTTAATCCCAGCATCAGCCGTAAGCCACCTTGTCATTGATGTGATACAGCGTGGCAGTGGCCGCCATCACGTGCTGGCCGTCGTGGCCCGGCTCATGCGATTCAACGTCGGTAATGTGATAACCGACGGCTCCGGCCGCCTGGGCTTTTTTCACAATGGCGTCTGTTAACTCTTCCATTGACGTGGCCCAGCTTACGGAGGTCACACCCGCCGGATGGATTGAAGATAATTCGCGGTGCGTCAAATCGGCGCGAATTAAAACCGGTTTAACATTTTGCGGCGTAAAAATGGAAATCACATCGTTAATTAACGCTTTCATGGTCTTACTCCTCAAAAATAACAACAGCGCCGGAAGTGAATTAACCGATCCTGAGATCGTTGTTTATTGGTTTATACATTCCGGCAAAGCGCACGGTGAATCATCATGCCGGTAGGGTTAATAAACACCTTTTGAGGTTATGCGTTTTAGCTTTAATTGCTAATCAGATGTTAAGAAAAGTTCCGCCACAACTCCGGTAATGTTTCGCTAATATTTTTTCATCTGCTTACATTTGCCATTAAAAAAAGTCGGTGCGTCATGTGCGGGCAAATCCGGCCATCCGTGGCCCTGCGGCTTAAAACTCGCGCTGGCCGCCCAGTTCGATCACCCGATTGGGCGGAATATGAAATTGTTCATGGGCGCGCAGCGCGTTGCGCTGGCAGAAGTGAAAAATCCCGCCGCGCACCCGCGCCAGACCGCGGCGTTTTTTCATCACCAGCGTATCGTGTGCGGTAAAAAATGACGCTTCATTCACCGTGCAGCCAAAACCTTCCAGTCCGCACAGATGCAGAATCTCGGCCATCGACGGCACTTCACGCCAGCCGTAAGCGGCAGTGACCTGCCAGAACGACGGCGACAATTGCGTAATGCTGATGCGCTGCTGGTTATAGACGCGCGGCGTGTCAGTGGTGCGGATATGCAACAGCACCACGCGGCGGTGCAGCACGCGGTTATGCTTGAGGTTGTGCAACAGCGCCTGGGGAATTTCAAACTCCTTACGCGCGAGGAAGATGGCGGTGCCTTCGACGCGGTTCGGCGGATTGCTCTCCAGCGATTTTATCAGCGCCAGTAAACCGTCCTGATCGTTATTCAAACGGCGAATCAGGCGGTTACGCTCGCTGCTCCAGATCAGCATCAATCCCATCATGGTCAGCGCCAGCAGCACCGGTACCCAGCCGCCAGACAGCAGTTTCATCAGGTTGGCGATGAACAGCGGCACGTCAACCACCAGCATACACAGCAGGAACAACAGCGCCAGCGGCAGCGGCCAGCGCCAGTTACGCAGCGCCACCACGCCCGCCAGACAGGCCGTGATCACCATGGTGCCGGTCACCACGATGCCGTACGCCGAGGACAACGCCGACGACTGACGGAAAGCCAGCACAATCAGCATCACGGCGGTGAACAGCAGCCAGTTCACCACCGGAATGTAAATCTGCCCGGACTCGGTATGCGAAGTAAAAATGACGCGCATCGGCGGTAAAAAGCCCTGGCGAATGGCCTGATGCGTCAGGGTATAGACGCCGGAAATCACCGCCTGCGCCGCGATGACCGTGGCCAGCGTTGACAGCACAATCAGTGGAATCTGCGCCCAGCCGGGAGCCAGATTAAAGAACGGATTGTTCAGCGCCTGCGCATCGGCGATCACCAGCGCGCCCTGGCCGAAGTAATTCAGTATCAGCGCCGGCATGGCGATCACCAGCCAGGCGAGACGAATCGGCGCTTTGCCCAGGTGGCCCATGTCGGCATACAGCGCTTCCGCGCCGGTCACCGCCAGCACCACCATGCCCATCGCCGCGAGCGAGAGCGCTTTGTGGCTGAGCAGGAAGGTCAGCGCATAGGACGGACTGAGCGCGTGCAGCACTTCCGGGTTGAGCAGAATACCGCGTATACCAAGTGCGCCGATGGCCACAAACCAGACAAACATTACCGGGCCAAACACCCGGCTGACCTTTTCCGTGCCGTGTTTCTGGATAATGAACAGCAGCGCGAGAATGGTGAGCGCCAGCGGCACCACATATTTTTCCAGCCCGGGCGAGACCACCTGAATCCCTTCAATGGCCGACAGCACCGAGATGGCCGGGGTGATCACGCCATCCCCATAGAAAAATGCGCCGCCAATCAGACCGGCCAGCACGATGATATGACCGGCTTTGCGGCCAACGTTGCGGCGTGCCAGTGACATCAGGGTGAGAATGCCGCCTTCGCCGTCGTGGTCGGCGCGCATCACGAAGCAGACATATTTCAGCGTGACGATGAGCGTCAGCGCCCAGAATATCAGCGACAGAAAGCCCATCACCGCCAGCGCCGACGGCGCGCCGTCCGGCAAAATCGACAGACACTCTTTGAGGGTATACAGCGGGCTGGTACCGATATCACCAAACACGATGCCGGCGGCGGCCAGCATGCCAGCAGGCAGAGACTGTTTCTCTGATTGACTCATACATTTCCTGTTTTTTCAGGGAGAAAGGGCGAGCGCCATCAACCGCACTGGCGTGTCGCAATCACCCACTTTTATGCTGGCGAAGATAGCGTTTCAGCGGCGTAATCGGTAGGGGTTGGCGTTTTTTTGTACACGATTTTTATACCAATCGGCCAAATTTTTACGCCATTTTTACACCGCTGCGCCTTTTTCAACCTGAAGTGTAGACGATTCAGACAGCAGCAGAAGCGGACTGGCTGGCAGAAAATGGGATGGGGGAGCGGGGACGTTGTGGGGGTGGGACAGGTCCAGGTGCGCATGAATGCGCACCCTACAATATTGCGGCGGGTTCGCGATTAATGATGACCCCGATTGATGTAGGGTCGCCATTTATGGCGACCGTAATTGCCGCAGGGTTGCGATTAATAGCGACCGCATACGCTTACCAACCCTTAATAATATCGCCTTTATAAATCTCGTTGGCTTTATCCAGCACCGGCTGTGACTGGAACGTTTCTTTCAGCTTCTGCACGTTCGGGCTGTCTTTATTATCTTCGCGCGCCACAATCGCATTCACATATGGCGACGCTTTGCCTTCCATAAACATCCCGTCACGCGAGGCGGATAAATTCACCAGCGCGGCAAAATTATTATTAATGATCGACAGATAAACCTGCGGATCGTCCAGCGTGCGCGCCAGCTGCGGCGTATCCACTTCCACAATCTTCAGCTTTTTCGGGTTGTCGGTAATATCCAGCGTGGTCGGCAGCAGACCGGCTTCGGGTTTCACCTTCAGCAGGCCCTGCGCCTGCAACAGCAGCAGGCTACGCCCCAGAGTGGTCGCTTCGTTAGACACGGTCACGGTAGCGCCATCCGGCAGATCCTGCAGTGATTTAATTTTGCGTGAATAACCGGCAATCGGAAACACAAAGGTATTGGTCACGACGGCAAATTTATACCCGCGCTCTTTGGACTGCATCTCCAGATAAGGCAGGCTCTGGAACGCATTGGCGTCCACATCTTTATTGAACAGCGCTTCGTTCGGCTGTACGTAATCGTTAAACGCCACTACATCGACATCGAGCTGATATTTATCGTGTGCCACCTGCTTCACGGTCTGCCACAGCGCCTCATCCGGTCCGGTATTGATCGCCACTTTGATTTTGTTGTCGTTGTGGTTGTCACAGGCGCTGAGCAGGGTGACAGAGGCCGCCAGCAGGGCGGTAAGCCATGTTTTTTTCATTGTTTGCAGGTTTCCTTATGTTTGCAGGAAACCGACTATAGTATACGTCCAGACGTCTGTACATCCGTGCGCGGTGCGATCGCCTGGTATTTATCCAGCGCGGCTGTGTAAGCGCTACGGCTGTGGATGTTGCAGACAGGCCAGATAGCGACGACCCGACTGCTGTACTGCCTCATCGGCACGCGCGAGAATTTCGCGGCCGGCAAACGCGCCGTACAGGCGCATAAACTTCACGCCCTGCAACCGCTGCAGCATGGCTGTCACCGTGGCGCCGGCCAGCGGTAGCATATTGGGATAGCTCCACATAAACGAAACCGCACTGGCACCGGGCGTTACCTGCAAAATATCGCCGCTCAGCAGCATGCCGCCGTCGTGTGCCCAGTGCAGCACCGTGCCGCCGGCAAAGTGGCCGCCCAGACGTAACAGCCGCACGCCCGGCAGCAGATCACAGCTGTCGCCGTGCCAGGGCTGCAGACGGGGCGATGCACGCATAATCCACTCGCTGTCGCTGGCGTGCAGATACACCGGCGCGTCGAAGGCGTCGGCCCAGTCCTGCATGGTGCTGTAATAGTGGGGATGGGAGATGGCGATGGCGTGCAGGCCGCCGAGCGCACGCAGCAGCGTGACGGTGGCGTCATCCAGATGGGCGATGCAATCCCACAGGATATTGCCGTGCGGCGTTTGCAGCACAATGGCGCGCTGGTTAATGGCAAAATCCGGTACGGTTTGCAGGCTGAGCAGCCCGGGCTCCAGCTGTTGCCACTGGTTTTGATGCGAGGCGCGCAGCGCAGACTGATCGATCCACTGCTGCCCGCCGGGCGGCACAAACTGGCGTTCATCCTGACAAATGCGACACTGCGTAAGGGCAGGTTGCTGCTGCTGATAAGACGTGCCGCAGGCGGTACAAATGGTGATCATGGCTTCTCCTCACAGTCCGGTGAGGATCAGTGTAGGCGAGGTGCGAGGTTAGCGCGCGGTGTCCTGCTGTGGCTGCAGCTGATAAATCCACGCCGTCCGCTGCTGGCCGTCGGACGTAGTGACCTCGACCGGCACCCGCTCGTAACCATCCTCAAACTCATCCAGCATCGGCCAGTGCAGCGCCAGCCGATCCGAGATGAACAGATAACCCGGCACGCGCGCGCCGTGCTCATCAAGTACGATGCCGGGAAAATCGGCGGCCGCGCCCCAGCCGTTGGCATAGTAAGTGCCGGCGACCGTCCCTGCCAGCCACTCACCGCCGATGTTTTCCAGGATATGCGCATTGCACTGGCCCGGCTGCAGCGTGCCGTAAACGAAAAGCGTGTTCATTTTCCCTCGTAAAATCATGCAAAAGCGTTACTTTACCTGCCTGCTACCGCCCTGTCATCCGCCAGGGAAAGGCCACACCGGCAGCGAAATTCTGCGTTACCGGTTGTGCGATGGCTCGTAATGTGAGGACGCGCGCGGCATAAAACGGTTAACGTAGCCGCAGATGTTTACCGCTGCTGCCAGCCAGCTTTCTCATTTTCGAGGTATCCGCGCTATGTTGAAGGGTTCCAGCCTCTGCCGGGGGGCAATCAGGGAGTATCCGCACTCCGCCCAGTTTGATGGCAAAAAGTTTCGCAATGTCCAGCCGCGTCAGTCGCTGAGCTTTGGCGACTACCGCAAAATGCTGTGGGATTTCCTGTTCAATAAACCGAAAGATACCCAGCCGCCGGCCGCGCTGCCGGTGCAGCCCATCACGGCCGCCGCGCTGGCACAGGCCGCGCCCAACAGCGTCTTTCGCCTCGGCCACTCTTCGCTGTTGCTGAAGATCAATGGCCAGTTCTGGCTGACCGATCCGGTGTTCGCCGAGCGCGCGTCGCCCTTTAAGCGACTGGGACCAAAGCGCTTTCAGCCAGCGCCAATTGCCGTGGCCGATCTGCCGCCGATCGAAGGCATTATTTTGTCGCACGACCATTACGATCATCTCGATTACCACACCATCATGCAGCTGAAAGATCGGGTGAAGCACTTTCTCACGCCGCTCGGCGTCGGCGATTTGCTGATTAAGTGGGGCGTTGCGCCTGAGAAAGTCATCCAGCTCGACTGGTGGCAGTCGCGGGATATCGGCGGCATCCATTTTGTCGCGACGCCGTCGCAGCACTTTTCCGGCCGTGGCCTGTTCGACAGCAACAAACGGTTGTGGTGTTCGTGGACGCTGATTTCTGACCAGTTCCGCCTGTTTTTTGGCGGTGACTCCGGTTACTTCGACGGTTTCAAAGCGATTGGCCGGAAATACGGCCCGTTTGATGCGGCGTTTCTGGAAAATGGCGCTTACGATAAGCGCTGGGCCGACATTCATATGCTGCCGCAGGACACGTTGCGCGCGTTTCAGGACCTCAACGCGCGCTGGCTGTTTCCGATTCACAACGCGGCTTTTGATTTAGCTTTTCACCGCTGGGACGATCCATTTACCCAAATCGTCCAGCTGGCGGCGGAGCATCAGGTTGCACTGTGTCTGCCGATGCTGGGCGAGGGCATTGATCTGTTACAGCCGCAGCCCACCGCGGCCTGGTGGTAAAGCACGCAACCCGATGGCCGTTTGGCTATCGGGTTACGCAGGTCAGGCCGTGAGTTCGTCGTACAGGCTGCGCAGCCGGGTGCGCAGAAACAGAACCGCTTTATGTTTGCGCGACAGCAGCGCCTGCACGCTGTCGCCGCTTTCGGCGGCCAGATCCTGATAGCTGAAGCCGAGCAGCTCGGTCTTTTCAAATACCTCGCGCTGCGCAGCAGGCAGTTCCGCGAGCGCATCGTCCAGCTCTTCCCATAGCAGCGTTTTCAGATACTCATCCTCCGGCGTCTGCGCCACGCCAAACAGCGTTTCGGCAATTTCATCCTCGGGAAAGTCTTCGTCCCCGGCGGCGTTAAACAGCGAGAGCTCGCGTTTTTTTCGTGACCGATCGGTTATCTCGTTGCGCGCGGCGCGAAACAGCCAGGCGCTGACGTTCTCCACCGGCTGTTCCACCTGCAGCAGTTTCCAGCTGATCTCCTGCAGGATATCTTCGGCCTCATCGTGCCGCTCGCTGCGGCCGCGAATAAAGGCGCTGAGCTTAGTGCGGCAGGCGCTGATGGCCGCCAGCAGCCGCGAATCCTGCGGCATGCTGTTTACTCTGCATCCGGGGATTTGGCGGGCGCATCGTCCGCGGGCGGGCGCGGATCGTCACGCTGGCTGCGGCGATCGTGCCAGTCACAGCGTCCGCCATGATGACCACGACCGCCAAACCGCTCGCGCCGCTGCTGCATAAAGGCTTCGCGCTGCTCCGGGGTCATCTGCATCCAGCGTTCATGCATGCGGCGACGCGCCATGCCAAACATACCGGGATGGAAGCCCAGTCCGCCGAACAGGATGCGACACAGCACCAGTAGTCCCAGCGCCTGCCAGAAGCCAATACTTTTTACGCCGGTCAGTTCCGGCAGCAGCGCATTCCACAGCGACATCACCAGCAGGCCAAGGGCAGCAAACAGCACCACGCCGAGCAGCAGCGGTTTCGCCATGCGGTGATGACCAAAGCGGTGACCACGGGGATGCTGATGCCTGTCAAAATCTCTCATTGGGGTTCCTCATTACGGTAATAAACAGGGTTGGTGATGAGGTAGACGAATCAGCGATGAAAATATTGCTGAAAAAATGAAAAAAGTGCGCGCTGCCCGTCAGGCCGCTGGCTTGACTTCTTCCCTGCCTGCCAGTAGGTTGACCGATCTCTGTTGTTCTACCGGATTGCGTTATGACTGCCCGTTCCTCTAAAGCCCGCGAAATCATGGCCTGCACCCGCCAGTTGCTCACCGCCGGAGGCTATAAAAGCTTTAGCTATGCCGATATTGCCGCCCAGGTGGATATCCGCAAGGCCAGCATCCACCACCATTTTCCCGGCAAAGCCGATTTGGTGAAAGCGGTGGTGGTGGAATATCGTGCTGAGGCGCAGGCGGGCATGCAGGCGATGGATGAACAGATCAACGATCCGCTGAACGAAGTGAAGGCCTACGTCGATTACTGGGCGCACTGCATTAAAGAGGGAACTTCGCCTTTCTGCATCTGCGCGATGCTGGCGGCGGAAATGCCCACGCTGCCGCCGGATGTCGCTACGGAAGTCAGCGGCCACTTCAGCGATCTCTCCGGCTGGTTAGCGCGCCAGCTGAGCAAAGGCGCCGCCAGCGGCGTTTTCCAGCTCAGCGACAGCGCTGAAAACGAAGCCAAAACGCTGATGGCCAGCGTGCACGGCGCGATGCTGGCGGCGCGGGCATTCAATAACGCCGGGATGTTTGAGCAGATTACTCATCCGTTGCTGCATAAGCTGATCAAAAACGCCTGACGACGTGCAATCAGTGCGCGCCGGCCTGGGCGGGTGTGGTTTGCTGACGCAATGAGGCTTCCATCCTGTCCACCAGCGTTAGCGCTTCCCGCAAATGCAGCAGGATAATTTCCCTGTCTTCCTGCATTTCCGCCAGCTCTTCCAGCATTTCGCACTGCTCCGTCAGCTGACGGATGCCGGTGACGCGCAGCGATCCGGTGATGCGATGAAACAGGCTGGCGGCAGTCGCGAGATCGCCGCTTTGTACCACGTCAATCGCCTGCGTCAGATCGGTGCGTGCTTCATTAATCACGATGTCGAGAAAATCCGCGATCGCGCCGGGGCTGTTGGGCATATATTTCTCGATTTCGGCAATATCCACCCAGTCAGAAAAATCATCACCGACCGACAGCGCGCTGGCGCTGTGAATCTGGCTCAGAATGGTGGTTAACTGCGCCAGCTTAACCGGCCGGAATACGCACTCGTTCATGCCCGCTTCGAGGCAGCGCTGACGCTCCGACTGTTGCGCGTTGGCGGTGATACCGATGATATAGGTGTGCTTATCTTCCCGGCGGATGTTGCGCGTCATATCCAGACCGTTCATCACCGGCATATTGCAATCGGTAATGATCACGTCCGGCTTCTGCTGCCGCCACTGCGCCAGGCCTTCTTCACCGTTGTTGGCTTCCCGGAAACTATGACCTAACAGCGTCAGCTGACGCGAAATCAGCAGGCGGTTGGCCGGATGATCGTCAATGATCAGCACATTCAGCGCGACCTGCGGCGCAACGGGCAACAGTTCTGCGACCGGAGACGGCAGCGGGGTAGCGATATCACGCACGCTGACCGGCACGGCGACGTTCAATACCGTGCCGACGCCGGGTTCGCTCTCCAGAGAAATGCTGCCGCCCATCAGGCGGGTAATCTCCTGGCAGATAAACAGGCCCAGTCCGGTGCCAGCGTTATCCGACAGGCCCGCCTGTTCGAACGGGCGGAACAGCGCATTTTGCGCTGCTTTATCGATGCCGCGTCCGGTATCAGCCACCTGAATCCGCAGCTCGGTATGGCTCTCCAGCGGCGTCAGACCCACCGTCACCTTTACTTCACCCTGATCGGTGAACTTGACGGCGTTACCGACCAGGTTAGACAGCACCTGGCGTACGCGGCTGGCATCGCAAAACAGATCGTCATCGCCGACCGGCAGCATCAGGTTCAGGTTGATGCCTTTTTGCCGCGCCAGGCCGTCAAAGGCACAGATCACCGGACGCACCAGCGCATGCAGGCTGACCCACTGCGGCTGCAGCGTCATGCGGCCGGACTCTATCTTCGCCATATCGAGAATGTCGCCGACGATATCCATCAGGCTGACCGCCGCTTCGTGCGCGACGCGAATCAGTTCGGTATCGGCGCGGCCTTCCTGCGTCTGCAGTTCCAGCAGGCCAATCACCGCGCTGAGCGGCGTGCGAATTTCATGGCTCATGGTGGCGAGGAAGTCGCTTTTGCTCTGGCTGGCCAGTTCGGTGGCTTCGCGTGCCAGCGAAAGATCTTCCAGCAATTGCAGGTAGTCGGTAACATCCTGCCAGCCACAAATCAGTCCGCCGCTGCCGACTTCATCGCCGGTATACGACGTCATCCAGTGACGGATGTGACGCTTCTGCCGCCCGTCATCAATAACAAACTCTGCTTCTTCCGGAATGTCGCCGGGCTGGATGTTTTTGTCGATCTGCTGCCACACGTGGTACAGCGGATGGCGACAGTCATACAGCGAATAGCCCAGATGGGTTTGCTCTTCCGGGGTGAAAAACTGGGTAAACGCCGGATTGGTGTGCACGATCATCCCATCCAGCGAGGCCACATAAAACGGCCGCGGCGGACCATTGATCAGGCGATCGCGCAGCTGAATTTCCTGGCGCAGCAGCGCTTTGGTGCGGCGCGTCCGTTTGACCTGCCGCATCAGCAGCACCGCCCAGACAAAGGTGACGGCGATGATGGTGGCTGCGCCCAGCGCGCCGACATAAAACTCTTTGCGGTACAGCTTCCAGGTGTCGAAATGCGCGGCGGGCGTGGCCTGCCAGTGGGTTAATACATCGG
>NZ_VOQX01000083.1:0-18338 GCF_016643525.1 Pantoea sp. Morm
GGCCGTGCGCGTAAAAATAAATCTCGATGAACGTTGTCAGAAATTTGTGCAGACGGAGATAATATTCTGCTGCATCGGATGCATTTTTCAACAGTGTCTCTGCAAGAAACCAGACTCCTCCTGATGAGGCAACGAGAAGCAGTGCAAGAACGCCAAGTCCCTGTACGGCGGCAGCAATACCTCCCTGCGCAGCCCCGGGCAGTTTGCGCTGACTGATCAGTTTGATATCGCGTCTGATACCACTGAAATCCAACATCATCCACGCGTAATACCAGCGGAAGCCTCTTTGTGACAGCATCCATGCCAGTAGCATCAGGCCAAGGAAAATCAGCAGAAAACCAGAAACTACGTGAATCCAGGTTATCACGCCCTCAACACTGCTATCGGTAAGCAGCTCAGCCTCAATAAAATTGGAATTTATAATCTGAGATAAAATAAGTACCGCCACAGCAATATGTAGACCGCGAAAAAAGGGAGCGTAGCTATACGGAATTACGTCTACCAATTTAAATTTCATACTCACCCCAGGGAGAAAGACACCCCTGAAGGATGGTCTTTCAACATTAACTTATCCTTAAGTGACAAAATAATGCATCAGCAGTAACCTTCTGAAAGTATCATTATTTTAAAGAGAGCTTAACATCCTGCACTGACATTTTGTCCATAGCGGGCTCCATGGAGTGAATTATTGAACCAAATAGACCTCCGCCTTTGGCACATAGTAAATCGACAGTACACAAGATAATGTCCGCCATGAGGGAACAACCGAAATTTTGGAAAGGGAAAAGCTTAATATCCCCCTAACGTCACAGCGATGATCTTATAAAAGCAGTTCCGGCACAAAGCGGAATGACTAATGCCCATATTGCAGCAGTCATTTCCCTGTCCGAAAACAGCGAGCAAGGCTCAACAAGATGACGCTATCGTCTGCTGACTATCACAGGAGGCAAACATGCAATTTAGAATTTCAGGGCTTGATGCAACCCCCTTCCTTCATCTCTTTGGGCAGAAAGAACATTACTTAAAAAAACACGGTGCGCTAAGAAGAGACGTCGACAGTTTTCCCGGCTATCCCGACAGAATTTCATTAAATGATATGCCCGTCGGTGAGACAGCGATACTGATTAATCATACCTATCAGCCTGCTGATACCCCCTATCACGGCACACATGCGATTTATCTCCGGGAAGGCTGTACTCATCAGGGGATATATATCAATGAAATCCCAAAATCACTCGCTGTCAGGCTCCTTTCAATGAGGGCCTTAGATGAAAACCATTTCATGCTGGAGGCGGATATTTGTGACGGTGCGGCGGCGAAAAGTCGGCTGAATCATTTCTTTGACGATCCCACAGCCAGCTATGTCCATATTCATTATGCTAAGCCGGGATGTTACGCCTGCCTTGCCGAGCATTTTCAGTGATTACCTGCGCCAGCTTGAGCATCGCTTCATGCTGTTTGCAACGTCTGGAATCACTGATGTTAAACAATTTGACTGGGCCTCAAAATAATGCCGTTAGATTTGCGAAGCAATTTCTCAGTAGGAAAGCCTTCTCACGAAACGGACTTATTCAACAACTTTCATCGGATGCTGAAGATAGTTTCTAGATTTCTGACACTTCGGTAGCAGTGGACAACCTGAATATTGATTGGAATCAGGAGGCGGTGAAATTGCGAAGCAGTATCTCAACATGAAGGGCTTCTCATGCAAAGGCCTGATTCAGCAACTCTCCTCATGTGCCGGAGACACATATACAGTTGAGCAAGCAACCTACGGACAATACAGGCAGGTGGCTGCTAAAAAACGATGTGGTTTGAGTGACGTTTACCCTCGAACCACCGAATTCTCGGCTACAAACTTACGACGTAGGCGGTAAATGGTATATGACCGCAACTTCGGAATCCATCTCTATGCGCGGGTAGTGCTCACGCATCCCTTCTAGCAGTAATGCATCCGGCCATTCCACACTTTTTCCAAGCCTGGCCGCAACGTCAAAAAGCGGCATTTTTTCAACCTGCGTCACACATACCATGACCGTGTCATAGGCATCCTGCGCGTTTACGTAAAGCATAGGGCCCGGCACAATCTCGCATTCCCGCCATCGGAGGTATGACGCTTCCTGCCTGCGCGAACGTCCGGAAGCAGACGAGGCACGATTTCAAGATACTGCAATGTCATATCACCTCCGGTGACCTGCACTAAGTAATGGATATAACGATCAGTAAGTAATATCGGTTTTTGACTAGTGGGTCGAATGTAATCTTATACAAGTTAGCTGATAAAAAAAGCAAAGCGTATCTTCTAAACGTCCGTTTCTGGCACAATGCGGATATTCTGCCCAGATTTCCTTAGTGAGCCTTAACGTCATGCCAGCAGTGTGTAAGCACCGCCATTTAAACCTCTCTTACTTCTCCCCACTTGCTCCCCACTTTTTCAGTTCCCCACTTGCTCCCCACCTGTTTTTTTCAAAACCCTGCTCAGCCCAGTACTGGTGGGGGTTTCAGGGGTTCTCCTCACTTTCCGGGTATATACAGGGAAAAAGTGGGGAATCCGGGGGCACGCTCCCCACCTTCCCCACCGCTTCCCCATTTTTTTACCCACTTTTATGATGTGAATGGAGCGTAAGGTGATCACCGTTCTGGATAATCAGATCATCATCAGTCAGCTTCTGCAGCCAGCGGGTAAAGTGTTTGGTATTAATCCCCATTGCTTTAAGGTCGTCGCGTACAATCATTTTTGTACATGCCTCCTGGCTGGCAATACGACTGCGAATAGCCTGCCAGAGTGCCATATGATTTCCCGTAATATTCGGCACGCCGGCCAGGTCTGGTTCGCGCTCATCAGCCTCACGGGCAACATCCTGCACGGCCAGCGAATGGATTTCCTCTCCCTCTTCGTCCGTGAACAGCCTGACCGGCTGCAGGTCGTACGCCCGGCGCTTCGGCTCCTCAGCGTCCTTCATTTTGGTGCAGGAAAGTATCAGGGCGATGTTCTCATCCTCGCGCTTCACCTGAAACTCAGCGTCCAGCGCCGCGCGGAACGAGCTGGAGCCCCGCGCCCCTTTGGCCTCGTCTTTCCCTGAGTGGTGAACCACCAGCACCGTGGCGCCGGTCTTCCGCTTGATATCGTCACAGCCCTCAATGAACGCCCCCATATCGCGGGCGTCGTTCTCATCGTTGCCGCCAAAGCAGCGCGCCAGGGTGTCGATGACAATCAGGCGCACCGGCAGACCTGCATCCGCCTCAATCTGCTTCGCCGCCAGGATGATCTCCTGCACCTCTGACTGACGCACCGGAAAGACGGGGCGGTTTACCAGCCAGACGTTTTCCACGCGCTGCTGATAAACCTGTTCCCAGGCGCGGATGCGGCGCGGCACGCCGATGCCCCCCTCACCCACGATATACAGCACCGCGCCGCGGTTAACCCTGTGGCCTGCCCAGGGGAGCCCTGCCGAAATATGGCAGGCCCAGGAGACGGCGAGAAAGCTTTTGAACGAGCCGCTGGGGCCGTAGATGCTGCACAGCGCCTGCGCGGGCAGGACGTGCTTCATCACATAGTCCTGCCGGGCGTCGAAGCCCTCAGAGCCGCGCGACAGCGGCAGCCGGGTCTTCGTCGCGTCTGCCGCAGGAAAGACGCGCTGAATGCGCCCGGTGTCGCGCAGGCAGGCATTCAGCGCCTCCGTGCCGAGGATTTCCGCCACGACCGAGCGGCGGAGCGCCTTCACCTGCTCAGCGTCCGTGCCCAGGTAGCCGGCGTCGCACAGGTCTTCGTAGGTCATGCCGTGCAGCTGCATCAGCCGCACCACCAGCCTGCCGCAGCGGGTTGCCGGGTCGTGATGCTGGCGGGCGGCCTTTTCCAGCTCAGAGCGGCTGCAGGGGCGTCCGTGCGCCCACAGATAGACGCAGGCAAAGAGCGCGTCGGAAAGCGGCTCAGTGAGCCGCAGGGGATGGCTCATTTCGGCAGGCCTCCGCTCATCTGGAATTTGCCAATCAGCGGGTGGTACCAGTACGCCGAGCCGTACTTCCGTTTGGCCGCACGCAGCACCAGACGGGCCGCCTCACGGAATTTCCCGTCCGGCACCAGATAACCTCCGGCCTTATGCCGCACCAGCATCACGCCGGCGTTTTTTGCCAGCTCCTCCGCCTTTTTGGTGGAGATGCCAAACTCCGCCGCCAGCGTGCTGACCGGCGCCATGCCGGGCGGAATGGTGCCGCCCTGTGAATCCACCAGCGCGTTCAGGCTGGCCTCCAGGTCCCCGACGCGCGCAGTAAGCGCCTCCACCCGGCCGGCCAGCTCGTTGAACTTCACGTTACTGATCATGGTGCTTTCCTCCGTCAGCCCTGAGCGCGCGGTAAATCTCAAAGTTGATGTCGCAGGCCAGGCTGATGAGGTGCCGCAGCTGGGGGGAGCACTCCCGGCAGGCCTTGTCCATAATCACTTCAAACAGCGAGGTGGCCATCTCGGCCTGGAATTCAGCCTGATCTAAATCCATGGGCTCACGCATTTCGGGCCTCCTGAACGGGCAGCGGGTCCGCGGGAGAGAGGGTAAGGCAGCGGACAGCCTGCTCTGAGCCGGCGCCGGCGCCGGTGCAGAGCCGAAACGGGGGTGCAGACCGGTCCTGACGGGAAATGGCGGGGAGGCGGTACTGATATTTGGGGCGAGTTTGGGTATGCTTGTTCATAGCCATAACTGTTACCTCTATTAACGGTTTGGTCAGACGCCCCGTATGTGTTGCGAGCACTGCGGGGCGTTGTTCTGACAGGTTCCAACTGTTAAGGTACGGACCTATCGAAATAAATGCTAGGTCAATAGGTACATACATGTCAACTTCAATTACCCGCGATAAACAGCCCAAAGGTAACGGCAAGGCTCCCGCATTCCAGATCCGAATTAATCCAGAACTGAAAGAACAACTTGAGGCAGCCGCTGCAAAAGATGGAACAAGCCTGGGGAACTGGTTTAAAGAACTGGCAAGGAAAGAATTGAAGCGACAGGGCATTGAGCCCAAAGGCTGACCCTGACAGCAAACACCAGCAAGTGCGTATATCCCGAAGCCATAACAAACTTATCCCGGATCATCTCAACGTTAGCTGAGACAGCTCAGATACATTCACGCGGTCTGAGTAAGGCGTGCAGACGTCAGAATTGCATCTAAACCTGACTGAACAGGTAAGGTTCCGCCAGCCGTAATGTCGGGTTATGCGAAAAGATTTGTATATTCACTGCACACATTTCTTTCTCTGCCGAAAATCCTTTTAAAGAGAGGGGAGCACAGATGAAGTGTGATGAGAACGACGGTGAATTACCTGGAAAACCCGCAAGCACCCATAACAGTAACAGAACAGACATGCAGCACGTTGAACAGGATAATGATTGGCTTGCAGAGCTGGAACACGAGATGGAGGAGATGGCAAAAAAATGGCCTGGCTCAGGCCACGCATACTAACCCGCAGGCGTTATAGGGGATCATAACGCGCTATAAGTTATGACCAGCCGAAAAGACGGATACGGGCGGGCTTTGGAAGCCGGCCCCGGATTCTCCTCTTTAATCCAGCGTGCCTACGTCTCTTCACTGACCTGTCCTTTCAGACGTGGGAATTTGAACTTAGTTTGCTACGTCATATCCCGAAATGTTCAGGAGTATGATGTTCTGAACCAGAATACGGAAATGTTCAGGAGTATGATGTTCTGAACCAGAATACGGAAAAGTTCACATTATTAAAAAGTCATTTAAGAACTGAAATTATCTCATTTCTTCTTTACGTTTATGCTTAGTGTAAGTTCAACAATATTTAATGGTCTACCTTAAGAAGGTTCTTATAAAATAAAAACATCGATACAACCGGATGCAACAAGATGAAAAAAATTATTATTGGTAATGGTGTGGTTTTTTATCCTGGGAAAAGGGAAATTAAAAGTCACAACACAAATCTAAAGCTGCACTCTTCAGCCTCATATTGTTTTGAATTATTGATAGCGCGGCAGGGTGAAATTGTCGATCATGAAGCGTTTTATCAGTATGCCTGGCGTCGGTTTGGGATGGAGGTCAGCGCCAATGCGTTATATCAAAGTATTTCTCTAATCAGAAAAGCTCTGCTGGCATGCGACATTTGTCAGGATGTAATCAGGACAATTCCACGCCGCGGTTTTATGCTTTCCAATGCCATTCTCATTGAAGAGTCTGCAATTACACCTGAAGATTTGATTACGGATGAAGAAAGAGCGACTGGAGAAGGCGAACAGAAAAACGAAAAATGCAGTTTCGCCATAGATCCCGCCAATAAAAACGTGCTTTCAAAAAAGAATAAGGATCCAGAAACTCATAACACTGATGAGATTACAGATACCCTGATTAGTAACAAGCAGCATTCTGAAAAAGAATCTGAAATCAACAGCGGTAATCTTGAGCCTCCTGTATTGACTCTCAAAAAAGGTGTAAAGCGCCATACGATTTCTCTGCGCCATTTTTTTAACACAGGATTGGCAATGATGACAGTTCTGGTTTGCGGCTTTTCTATTATGACCTTTTCACTTTATCGCCAAAAAATGGATTTTGTTAAACGATTTGATATGAATGGATGCGAAATATATGGTAGTAAAAAAGCGGACAACAGCCTGATCGTGCGTGTTGCCAAAGATATTCATGCGGAATGTAGTGAGCGACGAAATGTTTTCATCACAGCTTTTACTAATGGTGAGCGCATTTCAGTCTTACAGTGTAAGAACCCCCTCTCTCTTTTAGGTTCCCCGGACTGCATTTCGTATTATTACATAAGGAGAAAGTGGTGAGGTTAATGTTTTTACTAGCAGTAATGATAATGACAGCAACATGCATTGGTGTGTTTATTTTCCGACAGGATTCGATCCATTGCATTGCGAATATTAATTACATCAGAAGCAGCGATACTTTTTCAGCAATCGCCTCTCACGATATGCATGATGGTCAGGGTGTAATCTCCCTGACAGGACGTCTGGTTGATTCCGAGCATAATATGATTAGCCTGAGTAAAATTATCCGCTTTACTTACCATCGTGAGGGGGATTTATATTTAGCAAAATCAATATTTATAGAGTCCTCACCGGATAATCAAATGTCTCAGTACGTACAAAAAAAGTGGTTGCCCGACTTTTTCATTGATGTAGGGGCAACACTTCCATTTATTATTAAAAAAACCGGCATTAGTACGTGGGTTTTTTATTCAGGCCCGGTCCCCCTCTATCTTTGTGAAAAATAATTATTCAAAAGCAACAAATGCCGCCATAGCATGGCACTCCTGACCTGCTGCTATCTCAGGAATGCTCTTTCGCAGCAAAAAAGGGAAAACCTCATCCCATTGAAATAAAATAATTTTTTTACTTGAAAGACCATTATTCAGATAAGGTCAGAACACTTCAAACATGGTTCCTTCCTCTTACCCCTATAATTCCCGCCGCCAATGAGCATGTTTATTAACCAGATTCATAAGAGGGAATCAATGAAAGCCAGTTCTTTATCACGTTATATGACACTTGCTTTGTGCAGTGCGAGCGTCATTACTTTTAATACATTTGCAGCATCACAAAATACAATTCGCTTTCAGGGCGAAGTGAATGCGCAAACCTGTAACGTAAATGTTAATGATGCAACAGGCAGTCCGATTATCCTTCTGCCTACGGTTTCAACGGCTGCGCTGAGTACGGCGAAATCAACTGCCGGAAAAACCCCTTTTACGATTAATTTAACCGGTTGTGTCGCACCGACATCCGGATCAACGCAGGCAATTAATATCAATCTGGTTGGTAACAACATCTCTTCAACTGGCGATTTACTGAATACCGGGACCGCCAAAAATGTCACACTACGTTTGCTGGACAGCGGTGACAAAGCGATCAGTTTATCAGGCGGCTCTGCGACAGTAACAGGTATGAAACTGGCCAGCGGAAGCACCAGCGCATCGCAGGATTTCTCCGTTGAATATTACAGCGACTCAGGAAACGCGGGCGCCGGTACGGTTTTAAGCAGCGTTCAATATTCTGTCAGCTATCCATAATTTTCAGCCCCCCTTATTTTAGGGGGGCAGGAGAAACCTGTGTTTAAGCCTCTTTTTTTTCTATTCGTGACGTGTTCTGCCACGTTTTGTCAGGCAAGCGTCGTGTTGAATGGCACGCGCGTCATTGTAGACGGCACGAAAAACGAAAAAACACTTCAATTTACTAATGCTGGAGATCATCCAACACTGGTTCAGATTCAGGCGATCGATTTCAATAATCACTCTATCACTCCATTTGTGGCGTTGCCGCAAATTTTCAGGATCGCCCCTGAAGCGGGTCAAACCGTGAAGCTCAACGTGACCAATAATAATCTCCCTCAGGATCGAGAGTCACTCTTTTATATGGACTACACCGAGATCCCGTCGTTAAAAAAAGGGCTGGAAGATAAGAACAAACTCTATTTGATAATTAAAAACAGAGTAAAGGTTATCGTTCGCCCAACGGGCCTCAACTTCTCCATGGATAAACTGAAAAACGCGCTGTCATACCACTTTCAGGGACGGGACATTGTCTTCAGAAATGCCTCACCTTTTTACGCCAATATTCGCGCGTTTACGTTGTTTAAAGGGAATAGCACCCTTCCCTGGAACGATGCTGTCACGCTGTCACCATTTAGTGAGCAGCGCATCACGTTGCAAAGCCGCTCATCACTCTCTGGATACGCGCTTGACGCCGTCCTGATAAATGATTTTGGTGCCGATGAAAAAATAAACGTGAACGAAAAATCGTAGAAATGAATAAAGCCTCCTTATTCTTATTGTTCGCTTTGAGTCTCATTCCCTCACGGGAGAGTCAGGCGGATGCGGGTCAGGATGACTATGTCTTTGATCCTGCTTTGGTGCGCGAAGTGATGCCTGGACAGATTGCGATGCCTGACAATGCGCAGGATGCCTGGTTTCAAGCCGGCCGTTATGATGTTGAGCTTTACCTGAATGGTAAATTTCAGCAGTCCACGCCAGTTGAAATCATACGTGCCGACGGGCAGCTATCCGTTTGTCTTCCCCTGTCCTTTTATCACGCGTTTGGCGTTAAGGCGCATTATCTGACTGCGCTCAGCGAGAAAGGCTGTGCCAGGCCCGATACACTTTTAATGGGCGCGTCAGTTAGTGTGAATACGGGTAGCCTACGTGTAGACGTTACCATCCCACAGGCGATGCTGATTCACCGGCCCGTCGGCTATATCGCGCCCGAAAACCTGACAGCGGGCACGACCATGGCGTTCGCAAATTACAATCTGAACCAGTTTTACTCCGATTATAAAAACGCGCAGCGTTTTGAATCCAACTATCTGGGCATCAACAGTGGCATCAATGCGGGCATGTGGCGTTTTCGTCAACAGGGAAACTTTAGTCATGATGATACCGGCAATCGCTGGCAAAGCGCCCGGGCATGGGTTCAACGTGCGTTGCCGTCATTACGAAGTGAGGCGGGCATAGGCGAGCTTTTCAGTAACGGTGACCTGTTTACTGCGGTGAGTTTCAACGGTGTCAGTCTGGACTCTGATGAACGTATGCTGCCGGATTCTGTTCGCGGTTATGCGCCGCTGGTGCGCGGTGTGGCGAACAGCAATGCCCGCGTGACGGTCTGGCAGGACAAACAACGGATATATGAGACAACCGTGCCGCCGGGGCCGTTTACGATTAATGACCTGAGCCCGGTTAGCTATGGCGGCGATCTGAGTGTAGAGGTTCAGGAGTCTGATGGTAGTCTGCATCGCTTTAGCGTGCCGTATGCGGTCTTACCGCAGTCACTGCGTCCAGGCCGGACAGATTACAACTTTGCGGTCGGTAAAGTCAGGGATTACAGCAAAGACAACGCATTTACCGAGCTGACCATGAAGCACGGCCTGACGAACGCCATCACGTTTAATGGCGGCGTCAGGTTGGGTGAACGCTATCATGCCATTCTGGCTGGTGGCGTCTGGGCCTCAGACCTGGGCGCGGTGGGATTTAACAGCGCATACTCTGACGCCATCCTGAATGGCGGCGAGTCGACTCAGGGATGGCGCTATGCTCTGAGTTACAGTCGAACCTTCCAGCCCACGAATACGACATTGACGTTTGCCGGCTACCAGTATTCCACACAGGGATACCGGGATCTGAATGACGTAATTGCGTTGAATAATGCAAAAACACCGGGTCGCAACAGTATCACCAGCGAGTATATGCAGCGTAACCGAGTGCAGATGACGCTTAATCAGACGCTGGGAAAGGCGGGCAATATCTATGTCTCTGGCTCGAAACAAAATTATTATGACAGCCGCTCGCACACGACCCAGTTTCAGGTCGGCTATGGCACGGTATTGCCCAATAACATTGCACTGAATGTTTCCCTGTCTCGCCAGTATTCGCGCAGATCGTCCCCCCGTGAGCCGCGGAGGGCCGTCATGACCCACTATGCAGACGAGACTTTTTATAAAGATACCCAACTGCAGGTCAGTGTCTCTGTACCGTTGGGCTCGGATGCCACCTCACCCTATCTGGCACTTAGCGGGATTCGGGGAAGCCAGAACGGCAGTAATTACACGGCCTCGCTCAGCGGGCTGAGCGGTGAGAGTGGCACCAGCTACAGCGTGAATATAAATCGCGATCAGCAGCAACGTGATACGACCTTCAGTGGCAGCCTGGGCAAAACTTTCTCAGAAGCCAGCGTGACTGGCACAGCGTCGACCTCTTCACGGTTTAATCAAATGTCCGTCAATGCGATGGGCGCGGCGGTGATCCATAGCGGTGGCGTGACGTTAGGCAATTATCTGGGCGATACATTCGCCCTCGTCGAGGCGAAAGGAGCCAGGGGGACACGCATCCTGAACAACCAGAGAAGTGAAATCGATCGCTTTGGTTATGCGCTGGTCCCTTCGCTCAACCCGTACCACTACAACACCATTACGCTAAGTGCCAGCAGCAGCGACGGCAATGTTGAGGTTCAGGATAGCGAAAAAAGTATCGCGCCCTATGCCGGCGCAATGGTGAAAGTGACCTTCCGGACATTGCGCGGTTATCCCGTGATGCTAAAGACCCGTACTAATCGTAATGACACAGTGCCGGTTGGTGCGGATCTGCTGGACGAAGCGGGCAATCGCGTGGGTACGTTTGGTCAGGGTGGCAATGCCTATTTACGTGTGGTGAAAACGCACGGTCGGCTGAAAGCCGTCTGGGGTGACAATGCGGAATCGTCCTGCTTGATGAATTACAGCATACCTCAACCGAAACCCGATGCGGTGATGACGTATGCGGATGCCGTTTGTCGTTTTTAAACTCAGAGGTGTTATCAATGAAGCGCTATTTAGCAGCAATCATATTATTTTTTCTGGCGGCAGGATTCCCGGCTTTTGCGACATGCACTCGGATAAAGCCGGTGGATCATGGCTGCGATGCCTGCGGTGCGCCACTAAACCTCGGAAATATCGGATTGATGAATCTGCGTTATCAGCCTGCAGGTACGGTGCTGGCACGCTCAGTCTTTCAGGTGGTACCGGCTGTCAAAAATGCCGATCCGGATCGCGTTTTGTACGAGTGTGATCTGGCGGATAAAGATCAGCTGTTTGAGGTCTTCGCCACCAATGGTGACAGTAACGTTGGCGGCGCCTGGGACATGGGCAACGGCTATTTCCAGACCTACTTTCCTTATACCGCATTAAAACTGGTTCACGTGCGCAGCGGTAAGCCTTTTACCCGTATCTGGCAAAAGGTGCCGCTCACACAGTATGAAATAAAGGGCAATAAAATCGAGATCAGGGGACGCGACTTCAGCCCCATCAGTGCGGAACTCATTCGTACAGATAAAAATAACCGCTCGCCCGGGTATAACACCTTTGGATGTTCCAGTGCTGCCGCAGATAATTACACTGGCGCGTATAATTGTAACCAGCCGAATGGCTATGTGGTGTTTATGGGGCCAGGCATGAATGTCCCCGAAGCGGGCCAGGACAGCTGGAATCATTACGATACATGGGGAACAGGTCGCTACATGGCCTTTGGAATGAATACCGCGCCGGTCGCGACCCTGACACAAAACATGACGCAGGGCTGCCGGGTAGAAAATTATACCGCAAACGTCATTTTTCCTGGCATCAGCATCAATGCTCTCAATGAAGGTCAAGCTGTGACGGCACCGCTTACCATTACTCTGGCCTGTGCGAGCGAAACCGAAAATTTGTCTGGTATCAACTCAGGCCAGCTCTCTCTGGGCTTTCAGCCAAGCTACGCCGCGTGGCTGCAGGTCCAGCAGTTGGGGTTGACGTCAGGAGACGGACTTTCGCGCTACCTGGTGTCCGATCACTATGACAGCCTACCTTCGCTGGCGAAAGGCGTCGGGATTCAATTACAAACATCGAGTGGTCAGCCAGTATCCTTTTTAAGCTGGAGCAGCTTTAGCGGTAATGCGGGCTGGCGACCGGTGCTGGAGGATGCGCAGGCTATCAGCGGCAGCCAGCAGAGTGACGAAAAGCTGTATCAGCGCAGGTTCAGTGCCCGTCTTGCAAAGCTTCCTGGTCAGACCGTTACGGCTGGCCAGGTTGATGCAACAGCATCCATCCTGATTCGGCTGCAATAATATGAAAACGCTCTTTGGGTTATTTATGTGCCTTGCGATTAACGCCCAGGCTGCGGTGATTCCGCAGCAAAGTCGACTGTTCTTCTACCCGGGTGAGGTGCAAATTCCGTTACTGCTGATCAACAGCGGCGATGCACCCGTTCTCATACAGACCTGGGTTGATGGAGGTTCACCGGAAAAATCGCCCGGCAGTAAAGCTTTTCCCTTTGTTGCGCTTCCTGGCGTTTTTACGCTGAACAAAAACGAAAAAAAACAGATTGCGGTACTACGTACCGAACTGGCCGCACACCTGCCAAACGATCGTGAATCTCTTTACTGGCTCAATCTTTACGAAATCAGCGCCGTAAAAAAAAGAACGGTACAGCAGGACAACGATAAGATCAGCATGGCGCTGAATACCCAACTCAAGGTAATTAACCGACCGTTCAGGGAAGTGATGCCATTTGCGGCACGTGTCAACGCGGTGACCTTTTTGATCAGAGAAAAGCAGGGGCAGGCGTTCATTCATGCCACTAATGGCAGCCGCTATTTTTTCACCCCAGGCGAAATGATTATAGCAGTGGGAGGAAAACGTTACCCCGTTTATCTGGATGGTGATAAGACGCTCGCCCCGTTTTCCAGTAAAGATTATCCCCTTATTGGAAAATCGCCTCTGCCGGCGAGTCATATCCTTCTGGATTACACGGCACTGGACGATGAGGGCAACCCGCAGGCCTTCTCTGCCCGCGTTGTTACGCCGTCAGTATCATGGTAAAACAGACGTGCGGGTGCCCGTTGACGAGTTCCCGCAAGCGTCATCAGTAAACCGACGAATTTGAATAAATTGAATTAACACAAAAGCGCCTCGCGCCACTGCCGTTCTTTTGCAGCAGCTGATTTTTCCCTTTTCGATATCCGGTCATAACTGAAATCATTATGGACATCTAACGCACCACCATAAGGTCGTGCAGGAAATGAATGACAAATCAGGAACTCATGGACTTACACATTTCCCCTTCATCTGCAGGCTCCTGCCCCAATAAAGAAAGGATAAAGTATGGGGCCAGAATGCGGCGGGCTTCCTGTTCTGAATCCGCATCAATACAAAGACGGAACGGGGGAGCGGACCGGTCCTCGCGTGAGACAGCCAGAAAGCGATACTGGTACTTAGGGCGCGTCTGGGTAGGTTTGTTCATAACCACAACGGTTGCTCCGGTTAACGGTCGGACAATTGGCCTGATGGCGATGGCCATACCTGCAAGCGTCACTGTTTTTAATCACATGTACTGGGTTTATGGTATCGACTCCCTGGAATAAAATCACCCTGCCCCCCTCCCGCGAAAGTCAAAAAATCAGACGCACGTTGCTGATTCGAACAGGACTGAAGCACTGCTGTCTGATGATGACACCGGGTGCAAATCGATGCGGATTTCCACAGCATTGCTAACACAGGCGTTAGCACATGCGTGATAATAATGACGGTATCGCACAGGCCCTAATGAATGTAAAAGGTCTTTCCAACAGTTATGTCATAGGGATCCGTCCCTTCCCGCGGGCACCCCGTTGATGGGCTCCCGCTTATTAACGGGGCTCAAGAACAGTGCCTTAATGGTGCAGCCAGCCAGTCATTCACGAATTAGCCAGATATTGTACGACGATCACCCTAATGATAATTAACCATGGGGGTGAATATCTATCTCCTGAGAGTCCGGTTATAGTCTACGGTCGTGCCGTTAAAGGTTGTTTCCACTTGCGCCGATAATGTAAGTCAGATCACCTGAACGTATAGCGTGCTACAACTCACTCTCACTCATCACTGCGGGTAGAATTTACGGCTGCAAGAGTGAGCAAACAGAATGCAGAATACGTCATTGCTCCTGCCGGAGCGTCACATAACGAAAAATCCTCCCGCGCTTCCCATCTGGTTTTCGGGGCAGCAATGCGGGTTACCGACGGCGGCACTGACGGAAATTGAGCGCGTTTAGTTTCGTCAACAAACATCGGAGACGATCATCCTGGACACTGTTATCACATCAACTTTTTCCGCTGTTTGGACCACGGACGACCAGGGCGTTTGCATTACCAGCCAGGAATACCCTGAAGGTCTGATACCCGCATTGAAAGGTGTCACGCTCAGCGCATGGCTGAAGTTTGCGCAGGCAGACGATGATGCAAAAATTGCGCAGCAATTAACGGCTGCGCTTGAAGGCGTTGCCCCGTTTCATATTGAAGTACCGATCCGTTGTCTCGACGGAAAAATGCGACGGGTGATTTTTTCTGGCCTGCCACATTGTCAGCCTTCGCCTGATTACTCTCATTATCAGGGGTTCATTCTGGATATAACCGGTCAGCGCAAAGCGCTTGAGGACGCACTGCGCACGGCAGCAGAATACCGCCTGTTAATTGAAAACAGCACTGACCTTATTGCCCATTGTGATGCCAGCGGCAGGTACGTATCTGTCTCACCGTCATACAGCGCAATGATGGGCTGGTCAGCAGATGAAATGAACGGGCAGAGGGTAATTGATTTTCTGCATCCTGACGATCGGGGCCCCGCGACAGAAGCGCTGGAACACATCTTCAGTGGAGGTATCCTGCCAGACGTGGTGGAGGTCAGAAAACGGCATCGGGACGGTTATTATCTTACCCTTGGCACCAAAGCCTGCGGTGTCAGTAACCCGTCGACGGGCAGGAACATCGGCGCAGTGCTGGTTTCACGTGATATCACTCGCGATAAAGAGCGGATGGAAAGGCTGGAGAAAATGGCAACCCGCGACATGCTGACCGGGTTACCCAATCGTGCGTGGATCAATACCCGAATTGAGCAGATGCTCGCACAACCGAAAGATGCAGACTACACAACCGTCCTTTTTCTTGATCTCAATGGGTTCAAGGCAGTCAATGACACGATGGGGCACGCCGCGGGCGATACGTTATTGCAACAGGTCAGTAAGCGACTCAAGCAATGCATGCGCCCGGGCGACGCTGTGGCGCGCCTGGGAGGCGATGAGTTTGTCATAGCCGCAAGGTGCACTAACCGCAAGGCGGCATCCTCCATTGCCCAGCGTATTATTGAGAGCCTGGCAGAACCTTTCACTATCAATAAAATGGAAGTACGCGTGGGAGCCGCAATTGGCATCAGCCTTGCGCAATTCGGCACGGCATCAGCAAAAACGTTACTGGATAACGCCGATGTCGCGATGTACCAGGCGAAAGCACGACGTGATGGGTCTTATCAGTTTTTTGATGCTGCGCCACAGATTACGAATGTGCAGAAGTCAGACTGACATCCCTGATTCGTACCTGCCACTCAGCTCCTCTGCAGAAGAGCCCTTTCGCAACGTACAGGCAACAAGACGGCGAGAAAACGCGTTGATTTAACTACGGGGGGTCACGGTGACCTCCCGCCTCCTGTCTTAACAATGGTGATTAACACACACGCTTAAATGCACATGCAAAACCAGGATAACCCACCAGCCGGACCTGCCATGGCTGGCCCGTAATTATCACAGCATCACGTTGATACGGGGAAACGTCTGACTGGATGAACTGCCTAACAGGTGAATGTTTCCATAATCATCCGACTCCCCTGTCCGGGCTGGGCGGATAGTAGGCGTTTTTTTATGTGACAGGTGGGAGTGAAAATCTTCAGCGTAAAAACAGGCAGCGCAAAAAAAACCCGCGCTGAGCGGGCTGTAAAGAGAGTACTGAAGGTCCATCATGCTTATCACTGCGGCATGGTATCTGAATAATAGTCCATGCATGAAAACTGTCCAGTTCTATCCCCGAATGCCGCCATGCCGGAGGTTGCCAGGGACTCTCCATTATTTACGATTTTTCATACGTCCCGCTTTTCTCTCTGGGGCAAAACACTCCAATAAATGCTGCGTTTTAAACGGTAACTCAGGTTAAGACATTTGCTGTATGCCGGACCGGTGGTATGTCCGTTATCTGTCCATCGCAATGACATCATTTATGCTCATATCCCTCTCAGCTCTGGTGATTCCTCTTCCAGTAATAATTGGCCGCCTGCCTTAGTACACGCCGGTCACTGCTCTCCGGACGCATCAGCCACTGGAGGATGAAAACGCAGATTCAGGGCGCATTGCGGTAAGTGGGATGACGGTCAGAAATCAAATTTTCTCTAGCTTTCAGTTTTTACTTTCATGAACTGATGGCAGGGCAGTAGCCCTGACCTTCCGGGACAACGGCTTTATGGCCGGTATGCTCCTGAACTTGGCAACGTGTATTTACGCCTAGCAGTGAGGGGTACTGGAGGCAAAAAAGGCCCGCCAGGGGCCGAAGTGGGGTAAAACATATTTTTTTGCCTTCACCGTTCATTCTTGCTGAGTTATTTATTATGACAAGCGTAAGCGGTAAAAAAATGCGATTCAACGTTCACTTTGTCATGATGAGCGCCGTCAGTTATGTTCAGCCCAGGTCAACATCGCATAACTCTTTCCTGTGGTGCCTAATGCCGGTTCATTACATTTGCAAGCTTAATCAGCGCAGATCTTTCCAACGCCAGGCAGACACAACAGACTTTCGAAGAGTTCAGTCAGCGATTCGCATTTGACAGGATCGTTAACAATGTGGATCTGGTTAAACCTCAGCGACTCGGCGATATATATTTAGCGACTTTTGAAGATGTTATACGCGTCATTCTCTATCCCGCTGTACAGGGGACACATGCCACTCTCGCCGGCATGAAAGACCGGGGATGGGGGCGAATCATTAATATTTCCAGCCTGACGGAGCTTGGCAGTGTTAAACGGACAGCTTATGCCGCTGCAAAAGCGTCTTCGATCAGCTTCAGCCGTAACTGGGCACTGAAACTCGCTCAGACAGGTATTACGGTGAACACGGTGGCGCCGGGGCCGACTGAAACGGAGCTTTTTCGGGTGAATAACCCGCCAGGCAGCGCAGGTGAAGAGCGCTATCTCAGGGGAGTGCCAATGAGGCGATTTGGCAAGCCAGACGAAATTGCGGCTACTGTTGCTTTTCTGATGTCAAAGGATGCCGGCTTTATAACCGGCCAGACCCTCTATGTCGATGGCGGGGCATCAGTGGGTCAGCAGCTCTTTTAACGCGACAGTCATAAGGATTGAGTTTACTAAAACGCCTAAGGTGAGAAATGGCACCTGAAACTTTAGACGTTGCCGTTC
This sequence comes from Pantoea sp. Morm, assembly GCF_016643525.1. Lineage (NCBI taxonomy): Bacteria > Pseudomonadati > Pseudomonadota > Gammaproteobacteria > Enterobacterales > Erwiniaceae > Pantoea > Pantoea sp. Morm. Next base: position 17,732 of record NZ_VOQX01000083.1, read on the forward strand.
ACATCAGTCTCTAAGCTGGCTGACACCTAAGGCCTCTGATATTCGTAAAATTCAGAGCAGCAACGTTTTTCAAACGCACGAAAAAAAAGAATAGTGGTTTAAGTGTTCACCTGTTCACCTTTGCTATTTTTATATTACTTATCAATAAATTAAATGGTGAACGCTTTGAGTAATAGTATTCACCGAGTGTTCACCCTGGTGGTCACCCTGGGAGGCTTAAAGGTGAACAGGTGAACACCTGGTGAACACTTAAAGAAAAAGTATTCACCTCTTAAAATCATGAAAAATAAATATTTTTCTACAGGGTGAACACTGGTGAACACTTTTTTAATTAATTTAATTTTTCTCCTGTTTTACCAATACAATGAGGCAACCATTCTTCAGCCTCGGGTGTAAGCGTAAGGTTTGAGCGCATGCCCTGCTTTGTCCTTTTCTTCTCATACAGTTTTCCATGTTCGGCAAGGGCGCCAGGCATGTCTGTGCCAAACCGCATGAGCGATACCGGCTTGCTCAGCGCGTTCGCCCGCATGTAAGCCATGTAGGCGTGATAGAGATAGCGACGCGGGCTGAACGGAACAATTTCTGCGTTGCCGATAAACATGCCGTC
>NZ_VOQX01000084.1:0-18298 GCF_016643525.1 Pantoea sp. Morm
CACCGCACGTGAAACCTGATCGACCCAGTCAGGGCTGCCCACTGCAACGGCTGAGGCTTTCTCAAGACCAAGACGTGGCAACCCATTGCTGAGCTCAACGTGAGCCAGACTGGCTATCGGGGGAGCGTTAAGCGTTGGCGTTATGGTGCCACGAACATCGCTCGATTCACTGTTATTAACGACAGTGGTAAAATTCGCGCTGACGTTACCATTAGCCTGAATAACACCGCGAATGGCAGTGGTGCCTTCTGTGCGATAACTATCTGTAGCGGTAAAGTTGATCGTATCAACAAATAAATCTGGTTTAGGGTAAAGTTTGTCACTGTAAGAGTAACCAGGAACACTCGTTGGCATCTTTTTATAAGTGGCCACCGCATTGTTGGCCGGGTCCAGCGTATAGGTTCTGTAAACCGTCTGACTGCCTGAAAGATATGATTGGTTATTTAATGTTGTTCCGGAAAGAGATAAAGATTTCCCTGCCAGCAAATAACTACCCAGGTTATCTAATGTCTGCGCGGTGCCCGTTAAGTTTCCTCCAGCACTGATTCTCCCGGCAGTTCCTGACGTTACTGTTGATGAATTCACGCGGGAAACCGCGACTTCAGTTTGAGTTATCCCGTCGCGCAGATCGGCAATCGTACCGGCGAGAACACGATTTTGATCACCAATAATTCTAAATCCAAAATTCAGAAATCTGACCTGGTCCGGCGAAAAGAACGTATAGGGAATCGCATAGGTGCCGGGTTGAGGTGACGTGAAGCTGTTCGCCAGATTTTCTGTGGTGGTTGTGCCGGGTTGAATTGACAGCCACTGGTTGGTCAAATGGCGCGTGTTTAACTGGATGTCACCAGAGATTGTTTCAATTGTGCCCGAGGTATTGATGATTTCAGCGGTCTGATTGCCCGCTGCATCTTTCTGCATCTGGAGATTATTGCCTGCAAGGATATTCCCCTGCTGGTTTCGGATACTGTTGGCGTAAAGATAAAGTTTCTGCCCGGCATACAGCAGCGCGGTGTTCACAATGCTGCCCGGTGAGGTGATGGTGAGGTTGCCGCTCGTACCGGTAAAGCCGTTAAGCGCTACGTCGCTGCGGCTGGTCAGCGCGACATTGCCTCCCCCCTGCAGCGTGCCTGCGCCGTTCATCGTGATGCGATTGCCGCTCAGGCTGCTGTCGCCGGTGCCGGTGGTGATCTGGCCGTTGTTCGTCAGGTCACCGCCTGCACTCAGCGTCAGTGCCTGCCCCTGTAGCGTACCCTGGTTGTCGACAGCGCCATTGCTGCTGATGCTGAGACGGTTGCCTGCGGCCAGGATGTTGCGCGCGGTGAAGCCGTTAATCAGTTTCAGCGTCGCGTCGCCCAGCGCCACCACCTGTCCGAGCTGATCAAACCCTGTGCTTTCCAGCAGCAGATTGCCGCCGCTGAACAGCTTACCCGCGGCCTGCTGTGTTACATTTGTCGCTTTGACATTCAGCTGATTTGCGCCGAGCAGCGTGCCGCTGTTGTTGAGTTGCGCGTAGTTTACCGTCAGGTTCCCGCCCTGCGCGGTGCCCTGGTTCTGCAGGCTGTTGCCGGTGAGTGTCGCCTGCTGGTCTGCCATCAGCGTGCCGCTGTTGCTGGCGCTGGTCGCATTGAGGACCAGCTGCGAAGCCTGCAGCCAGCCGCTGTTGACCAGCTGTGGCGCGTTGAGCGTGAGATCCGCCGAAGAAAGTAGTTTGCCGCTGTTACTGGCCAGGCCGCTGGTGGTAATACGGCTGGTGGCGCCCTGAATCACGCCGTAGTTATAGAGTTCGGGCGCGGTCAGCGTCAGGCCGTTCTGACTGAGCAGCGTGCCGCTGGCGTTATTGGTGAGGCGTCCGCCGGCGTTGAGCTGCAGGCTGTTGTCGCCCTGCAGGCGCCCGCTGTTGGTGACGCCGCCGCTGCTGAGTAACAGGTCCTTACCCTGCATGCGGCCCGCGTTATCCACGGTGGCCGCATGTAAGTCCAGCGTGCCACCGCTCAGCAGCGCTGCGTTTTGCTGCTGCGTCAGCGTACCCGTCAGGGTGGTGGTCAGGCCTTCCACGCCCGAAATCTCACCGCTGTTGTTCAGCGTCGAGCCCCTTAACGTGAGGTTGCGGGCAATCCACTGCCCCTGACTGGTGAAACTCAGCGCATTGAGCGCGGCGGTGCCATTAGCCGAGATTTTGCTGCCCGCCCCGGAGGTGAGCGTGTCGCTCAGGTTCAGCTGCAGGTCGCCGGCGCTCTGAATGGCGCCGCCATTCGCGAGGCTTGTGGCATCCAGCAGGATCTGCTGTCCCTGCCAGGTGCCGTTATTCGTCACGGCGTCACCGCTGATGTGCAGCGTGCCCTGCGTCAGCAGCTGGCCGCCGGCATTGTTCATCAGCACGCGCGCGGGCTGAGCCTGAACGGCAAGCAGGCGGAACCCCTGGATGGGTGCCGGGCCGAGAGTGAGTGACTTAAGGCCAATCAGGCTGCCCTGATTGGTGACGCTGGCGGGGCGGATGGCGAGCGTATCACCCTGCACCGTACCGCTGTTGTTAAGCGAACTGCCGCTGAGCGTGACGTCTTTCTCTGCCAGCAGTTTGCCGCTGTTATTCAGATTCCGTGCGTCAATCTGCGCGGCACCCTGAGACAGCAGCTCACCCTGATTATTCAGCTCCCCGCTGACCGATGTCGTGAGGTCAGCGCCGCTCAGGAGCGATCCCTGATGCTGCCAGCTTCCCGCTGTGATTTGTACACCCTCACCCTGCAGCGTACCGGAGGTCTCCAGCGTGCCCGCATTCAGCCGCAGCGCTCCCCCGGTCAGAGTCTGCCCCCCCGCGGACTGTGTCAGACGGTCAGACGCCTGCGCATCCAGTGCCGTCGTGCCCTGCCACAGCCCCTGATTACTCAGCGAATCGCCGCGAAGCGTGAGGCTGTCCGCCATTATCTTTCCGCTGTTCGTCAGGCTGCCGGCTGATACGCTGGCATCTCCAGCGGACAGCAGGCTGCCGCTGTTGTCCAGCAGCGTGTCCGAGGTGCCGCTCAGGGAACCGGTGCCGTTGATGGTGCCGCTGGTGGAGAGTGAGGTGAAGTGATAGCCAAGGTTTTTGCCCTGCCACACGCCTGCGTTACTGGCCGTCCCTCCCTTCAGGGAGAGTTCGCCACCGCTGACAAGCTGCCCGTGAAGCAGGTTATCGAACCGGGAAAACTCTGCGCTCAGCAGCGCGTCACCCTGCAGCAGGCCCTTGTTCAGCAGCTTCGCGCCAGAGGTTTTGACCTGCTGCGCGGCGATAGTACCCGCATTATTCAGGGTGTTGACCTGAAGATCGGCCTGCTGCTGTGCCAGCAGCAATCCATCCGCACTGTTGTCCAGCGTCCCGTCCAGATTTGCGTTCAGACTGGTTGCCGTGATGCGACCACTGTTGCTGACACGGTGTCCGGTCAGACTCAGGTCGCCAGCCACCTGCAGCAGGCCGGCGTTGGTGAGCGTGACAGGCGTAAGGGAAAGTGAATCACCGGTGATCAGCTCACCGGTGGCGGTATTCGTGATGTCCGCGCTGCTGAGCGAGAGCGCGCTGTTGCCCTGAAGCAGGCCTGAGTTAGTCAGCCGGGGTGCCATGAGGGTCAGGTGGTCTGCTGCCAGCGTCCCGCTGTTACTGAGCTGGTTGCTGAGCAGGTTCATCCCCTGTTCGCTTATCAGCTTTCCGCTGTTATCCAGCGCGCCACTCACGTTCGCGCTGAGCTGAGAACCCGCACGCGCGCTGCCGGCGTTCTGCCAGCTTTCCAGTTTCAGGTCGAGCTGATCGGCCTGGATGCTGCCCTGGTTGTTCAGCGATGAGCCCTGCACGCCTGCCTTGCCGGCCGTCAGTAATTGCCCGTTGCCTTTATTGACGAGCGTATCGCCCTTCAGCGTCAGGGCACTGGTTCCCTGCATCAGTCCGCTGTTGACCAGAACCCCCTGCAGCGTCAGCGCCTGCGCGAGCAGCCAGCCGCTGTTGTCGGTACTCCCCGTTATCCCGATGTGCTGCTGGCCCAGTATCCTGCCGCTGTTAGTTAACGTGCCGGCAGCAATGGTTGCATCCCCTTCACTCAGCGCATTGCCGCTGTTCTGCCAGTCGCCTGCCGTCAGGTCAAGTTGCTGACCCTGCATCTGACCGCGGTTATCCAGCCGGTCCTGCTTCAGCGTCAGCTGACCGCCGCTCAGCACGGTTCCGCTGTTGGTCAGTTGCTGTCCTGTCGCCTGCAGCGACTGTTTACCCTGCAGCGTGCCGCTGTTCTCCACGGTGGTACTGCTGATATCAAGCTGGCCGGCGGCTATCTGCCCGGCATTGGAAAGACTGCCGTTTTTCAGCTGAACGGCGTTATCCGCCAGCAGCAGGCTACCCTGCTGATTGCTGAGAGTGTCGTTGTCTGCGGTGATATCAGTGGCGCTGATTTCTCCGGCGTTGGTCAGCGTGCCGCCGCTCAGGTTCAGGGCCGCACCGCTGGAAATCAGCCCGGCGTTGTTCAGCTCCGGCAGATCGAGCCCGAAACTGTTATCAGAGCTGACGGTGCCGTCTGCCAGGTTCGTGAGGCGCTGACCGCTGAAGCGGAGCGCCGTCGTCCCCTGAATCAGGCCGCTGTTGTCGGTTTCACCGCTGCTGAGCTGCAGCGCCTGCTGGCTGAATAGGCTGCCGGTGTTGTTCAGGCTGCCTGTTGTTAACGTCCCTTCCGCCAGGCTCAGCACCTTGCCGCTGTTCAGCCAGTTGTCTGCGCTGACATTCATCAGCCGGCCCTGAAGTGAACCCGCGTTATTAAGCCCGGCGGTATCCAGCGTCAGCTGGTCTTCACTGAGTATGGTCCCGGTGTTAGTCAGCTGCCGGCTCTGCATCTGCAGCGTCTGTTTTGCCTGCAGCGTGCCGCTGTTACTGATGGTGTCGCTGTTGAGGGTCAGCCCGACGGCGGCCATTTTCCCCTCGTTGGTGAGCTGCTGGTTGTTCAGCTGCAACGCCTGCCCTGCGAGCAGCGAACCGCCCGACTGGTTCAGCACTGCCGCGTTAAACACGCTGAGGTCTGCCGCGTTAATTTCGCCCGCGTTACTCAGCCTGTCGCCGCGCAGCGTCAGCGCGGCACCGCTGCTGATGAGGCCGCTGTTACTGAGATCCGGCAGGTTGAGCGCGAAGGCATTATTGGAACTGAGGGTGCCGCCGCTGAGATTGTTCAGGCTGCTGCCGCTGAAGCTGAACGCACTGGTGCCCTGCAGCATGCCGCTGTTATCGGTCTGAGCGCTGCTGATATCCAGCACCGGCGCAGAGAACACGCCCTGATTGAGAAGGCTGTCGCTCACCGTCGTCAGGCTGCGGGTCGCGGCGACGCTCGCGCCCTTACTGTTCTGTAACGTACCCGCTTTGACGCTGATGGTACTCGCGGCCAGCGCGCCGCTGTTGTTCAGCTGGCGGGTATCGGCGGAAAGGCTGTCAGCTGCGGTGAACTGACCGCCGTTGCTGATGTGGTTCTGAGCCTGAAGATGAATGCTACTGCCGGCGTTGGCGCGGGTGGATTGATCCGCAGTCAGAGTCACCCCGCTCAGCCGGATGTCACGACCTGCCGTCAGGCTGGTGCCGCCGGTGGTCAGATTGCCCTTCGCCGTCACGGCGATCCCGGCATCACTGACCAGGGTTCCCTGCCCCAGCGAGGCATTCTGCTGTGCGGTGACGGTGATTTGCCCGGTGGCTTTGTTATCACCGTTCAGCGCAACCGATGCGCCATTCGCCGTCAGCGCGCCACTGCTCAGGCTGTTACTGAGCGTCAGCTTACCGCTCGCATCCAGCTGAATATCACCCTGCTTCGCGGCGAGGTTGCCAAGGTTGACCCCTACGCCTTTTTCGCCGGACACCAGATGAATACGGTTGGCGTACATGCCGCCCAGCGCGCCGGTATCGACTGCCACCGACGGCGCCGCGCCCTCTCCCGCTATCGGCGTGACTGAACCGTCCGCGCCCACGCGGTTGGCCCCCACGGTGACGGACAGATCTTTCGCGTGGATCCCGGCGTTGATCTCGGTGGCGCGCGCGACGATCGACACCGCGTCGGCGCCGCTGCCGTCCAGCCCCTTACCTTCGACGGTGACCGAGCCCTTCGTGACTTCCAGCGAAGAGAGGTTGCCGTTTGCATCCAGTTGCGGCTTCCCGGTGGTCAGCGTGACGTTCGGCGTGTTGATAAAGCCGCAGCCGTTACAGGTGATGCCGTAGGGGTTTGCCACCATCACGTTGGCCGCTTTGCCCGCCACCTCGGTATAGCCCTGCAGCTGAGAGCGGTTCGCGCCCGTCACTTCGTTGATGATCGCCTGCGCTTCGTGCCCGGCTTTCAGGTTGGGGTTGTTCTGGATCAGGCCGCCGAGCTGCGTCTGATTGAGCTGGCCGGTGGCATTGTTAAGGATCAGCCCTTCCTGGCCGACGTTGTACTGCTGGTACTGGTTGTGCGAGACGCCGGCTGCGTTGGGCGTGGCGATGTTGACCACCGGCACGCCGTTGCCCGCCGCATCCAGCTTCGTGCCGGGCGTCACCGGGGTGATTTGTGCGGCGGCGACCGGCAGCATGGGCTGCACCGCCACCAGATAACAGATGAGATAGCTCAGCGCGCGACGGGCGAGGGAAACGGGTTGACGATCGTCCATAATCTTTGCCTCTTAGAAAACCAGCCCGACGCGGGCATAAATGCTGACGTGATCCGGCTGAAGGTGGCCGGGATAGCTGAGCGGAATGCCGACGGTGTACTGGGTGTAGAAATAGCGGCTGCGGGTGCTGATACCCATCGCGCTGCCCCACAGCGTGCCGGTGGACTCGCGGTTCTGCACGTCGCTCTTCAGCCAGCCGCCGTCGACGGCGGCCAGCGCGCTGACCTCGCCAATGACCGGCAGCGTGAACAGGCTGTAGTCCAGCTCGTTGCGCAGATAGCCCCCGGCGTCGCCGGAGAGGTACTGCTCCTTAAAGCCGCGCACCGAGCTTTCGCCTCCGAGCGTTAGGCGCTCGCTGCCGTAGAGCCGGTCCGGCGACCACTGGGCGTACACGCTGCTGAGCCACCACAGGCTGTTCGTCAGCGGACGCTGGAAGCTGCCGCTAAGGCTCCACTTGCGGAACTGCGCTTTCGGCAGGTCGCCTGTTTTGCCCGCATCGCTTTCGGCATCAAACCACGGCATGCCGCGGCTGAAGGCCGGGTTGAGCGTGGCCACGCCGCCGAAGATTTTCTGCGTATGGTTCAGCCCGAGCTGCAGGCTGGTGATTTTGCGGCTGCTGCTGGTGAGCAGCGTGTTATTGAGGAAGTTGTGGCTGGTGTAGTGGTTCAGGCCAAGCTGCACGCCGGTTTTGATGTCCCCGTTGCGGAACAGCACCCAGGAGCCGTTCAGGCGGTGCGCGACGTTGTCACCGTTACTGAGCCAGGTGAAATCATTGTTGATGAAGCTGCTGTGGTAGCTGCTCCAGCTGTAGCTGTAGTCGAGCAGACCGTAGCCGTACGGCACGCTGACGCCCGCCTGAAGGCTCTGCGCGTCGCGCCACTGGCTGAAGGCACTGCTGCGCGCGCCGCTGATAAACCAGCGGTCGGCGAGGCCCAGCAGGTTGTTCCCGGTGAGCGAGGCGTTCAGCTGGCCGGTGCCGGTACTCTTCTGTCCGCTGTTATCAAAGCCCAGCGAGGCGCTGAGCGGATACTCTGGTTTTGCCGTGAGGTTCACGACGGAATAACCCGCTTTGGGCGACGGCTGAATTTCAATCTGCACCGGCGTCGTGCGCACGCGGTTAATCTGCTCCATGCCCTGCTCAATGTCGCGCAGATTAAGTATCTTTCCTTCAAGGCCGGGGAACGCCATTAACAGCGCGCGCGGGTGCTGACCGTCGAGGCGTATTTCGTCGAGCTTCCCTTCCAGCACCGGAATAACCAGCTCACCGGAAGATAAGTCCTGTTCGGTTAAAAACGCGCGGCTGGTAATATAGCCGCGCTGCATATACCAGTCTGAAATGGCGTGGACCAGCGAATTAATTTCCGTTAAGTTCAGGCAGCGGTCTAAATAGGGTGCGGTTATATTCTGCTGCTGGCTCTGTGAGAGTAAAGACGCATTGCGGATAACGATATGATGGACGGGGAAGCACGGGCCGGATGCACTTAAACCGCCATCAGGAGCGGCCTGAGGGCTGACTGCGTTCCACAGCGCGTCGCGCTGGTTCTGGTCCTGCTGCAGACGCTGTTGCTGCTGATTCTGGATATAGTCGCGATCGCCCGGATTTAACGGTGCCGCGACTGCTGAAGCAGTTAATAAACTGACGCAAAGCGCCAGTAACTTCCCTGTATGTGCCATCATAAAAGACTTAAGTGAAATTGATTGTAAATGTTTTGTAAGCTTGTTTGCGCAGAATATCACCTAAACAATCAGAAAGTTCCTGATGGCGCTATAAAACGAGAATGGAACTATTTTTTACCTTAGCGCAGGGTTATTTCCTCGACTAAGTCAAATATAAAGTTTGTAGTTTTAGGTTGCAGACAACAGCAAATATTTCTCTGTACTATTTGCTTCGCTCCTATTAGCGCCTGCATTGAAATTAAGCGCGCAGCGCCCCTAATTGATTAGTAAATCCGAAGCGAAAGCATCTCTGAGATCAGCAAATTGAGTCCTACCCGGAGGGTATCAGTTCTTCAGGGTGCCCAGGCTTCGACTAGGGTGTGGTTCTGGCGGTCATTACTGTATCGTAGCGGTGAATTGTCGGGGATCGCGCGAGTGCAGGTGCATGCCTGCGCATACCTCTCCTCGTGAGCAACGCCATTGCTAGCTTAAACAGCGTCTGGCATTTACTGGCCACTTACGGCCGGAAGGCACTCAAAATGGCGGGCTAATCAGCTTCGCTAAAACTCTAAGTTCAGAACATCATAATTATGTTAAATATTTCCGCACCTTAGTGCTCTTTTATCTTTATTCTGCACTTTTAAAAAACTAATTAGTTGGCTAGAAAATTATCCTAGCCAAAAAAATCAGGAAAAGCTTGCAACGTAAAGCGTAGTATCGTATCGAGCTGACTCTAAAAGTTGTAAAGACTCCTCAATAACATTATCTTTTTTAGCTGCGTCATTCGTAAGCCATTCATCACAATTAGTTGTTACACTAAACCTGTGTAAGTAAGGAAGAGAAACTTCAGGTTCTTTGAATTTCTGATGCTGTTTCATCACAGGAGCGAGACCGATTTTATCAGTGTCTTTATCAGGATGAGGTTCAAAATATAAAGCAAATGATATCATATCAGCATGTGTAGCATTGGGATAAACTTTGTATTCCATTGCGTCAAGAACTTTTACTGTTACTTGTGGTTTTGAAGACAAAGCTTGATTCAAAAGCCATTTGCAGATTGCAATGCAAATAAGTTTGTTAAACAAATCAGGTTTAGTTAAAGCCTGATTCAGTTCTTCCCTATTTGAGACCCCATATTTTTTTATGGATTCTTCTTTGAATTTGATGTCTTCTAGATTTTCCTCATAACAAGACGTAAGAAGCTCTAAAACATCAGGGTGAATATGATCAACTCCGACTCGAGTTGTTATAAAAAGAAGCCAGGGCTCGTCCCTAGATCTCTGAATGTTAATGACATTCTTGAGTAGGTGATAATGACTTTCTTCATTTTTAGTTGGGTCACAGGACGTAATGCTGTCGCAAAAATCCAGATTAATAACATCATAATCGCCATGATCTTTCATACGGGTATATGCTAAAGATCTAAATAAACCTACATGTAGCACATTATTTTCATGATAAACGGATTCCTTATCAATAAATGGCATAGCACGAACTTCAGTTAATGAGAGATGAGCATCTTGTTCTCGTTCAGGATCAGATGTGTGGTCATTGAAGCCAACGAAATTCAGTTTTATTTTTTTCGGTTGACAGATTGAATCATGGAATACTCTTACGTCTAAAAGGTCATCCCCGGGCAAACTGAAGTACTTTAATGTTGTTCTTTCTGAAAGAATTCTGGCTAAAAATTTGGATGTAAAGTAAATCCATTGTTCTTTCCTTACCAATTGCTTTCTTGGATTATGCCAAGGTTTAAATGTCTTCTTCGTTTTCCGTGATGCTGGCTCTTCCATCAAGCCATCAAATAGACCTTCGTCGAAAGATTCATGCATTTCCATATTAATCCTCCGCCACAATGACTTCATATATAGAGTAGATCATTTGGTCTATTTTGTTTTTTGGTATTTTGTCAAGCAGGCCGTAACTTGCTAGGATTGCTGTTATTGCTTTTACTTTCTCAGCATTAATTCCACTAATTCCCTTGCTGAAACTAGACTGATTTCTTTCAGGCATTGTATTTTTTTCAGGGGAAAGCCTCGATTCAAGATTAAGTACATAGTCAGTAGAATTTTTAGTTATACTTACACTTTTTTCATTCTCAAAGGAAACGGAAGGTGGACTCTGATACTCATCATTACCTGCATCTGCCCATGCTTTAGTAACAATACTCTTTATCTGGCCCTTAACTTGTACTTGGCGTGAGTCGTTTGTAGCTTCTCTCACCTTTTTCGATAATGCTTTGTTGGCATTTGTTAATTGACGAAATGCATTATGCAGCCATTTTGTTAAAATGACTATATGAGGATGAGAGAAGTTATACGATTCACGATCAATATTAAGTGCACTATCTAGGCCTTCTTCAATAAAAATTTCACAAGTAACCTGCCTTTTTCGCGTGATCTCTTGTACTTGGTAACGCATGAAATTTTCATCAAAGAGAGTTCCACTTGCATTGTTAATTCTAATTAATGAACCTTGATGCTCGACTGGGCTAATTTTAGAATTCCAAAAAAGATAAGCATGGAATCTAAGAGGACCTGCAGTAAAAGTAGTTGATTTACCTTCAAATGATGCTTCAAAATTACCTACAAAAATCATTGGCTTTTTTAAAGCATGCTCACTAACTGGCAATTTTTCAAACAAAATAGGACGAGATAATTGAAGATTATCAATCATGACTTCGAAATCATCTTCGCTAGGTTCTTTTTTAAAATAATTAGCTAGTGTGTCGCCAGTATTTAAATCAATTGCAATTGCTTGACCTTTTGGACTATTAGAAATTTCATAAGGATAAAATTGATCTTCATAAGGAATTTCGTATATGCTTTTTTCAACATATTTTGCGGGAATGCTTAATGCAATATCCCATACCATTTTTAAGTAATAATCAAAATCCCTGCTAATCTGTACATTTGTACGACCTTTAAGATCCAAAACTGATCTTGATAACTTTTTAAATGCTTCTTTAGGATCATCATGCAGATCCCAAGGTAAACTCCGACTCTTACTCCCTAAGTCGTTTATATTATATTCATCAGCCATCAATCCGATATGATATTTAGGCGGTTCTATAGGTAGAGCACCATTTTCTTCAGACTCTTGTATACTTGATACGACGCCATCCCACATCTGTTTACTTTGTAAAGTTTCTCTAGTCTGTGGTCGAATTTTATTAAGTATAATAGTTGTACCATGGGTGTCTATATCAGACGCTTTTTCAGTCCAAAGTTTTACTACACCACTTTTATATTCTTTTTTATCGGCTGTTAAATTGATGTTTTCTGCAAATTGAGTAAGTGAAACAGTTGCTATAGATCTAAAATCATCACTTTTTTTTTTGGTGATTATTTGAAAGCTTTGTGTAAGTTGTGCAACAGAGAAAAGTCCTATGCCAATTTTACCAATAAGTTTTCTTCCATTAGGGCTTCTATTAAAATCATCATTTGAAGTGACCCCCCTTTGAGCTCCTAACTGATTTCTTTTGGCACTTCCGCCGATGTGATGAATCAAGTATGATAAAACATCCGGACTCATACCATTACCATTGTCTTCAATGGACATAGTATTAAATCTAGGCTCATCCGTGCGAACTATTACTTGCGTTGCGTCTGCATCATAGGCATTTGAGATTAACTCTCTAAGAGCAGAACCAGGTTGTCTATATATTCCATCAGTCACCCTTGCAAGGACTCTCTCATCAGTACTCAAAACTGCTGTTTCAACTCTTTCCCGGTTTTCTCTTATAGATGTTGCTATTCTGATCTCTTCATCTTTTAATTCTATGCTCATCTCTGGATTCTCCTTTAACCCGTTATTTTTATCTTTTTAGCAATAATTTTGGCCATAGGGGGTGGTACTGCATTCGAAATCTGAGTCACTTGCTGTGAAAACGTACCTTTTAGTTCAAAGCTTTTCGGAAAGCCTTGTAATAACATTGATTCGTATATAGAAAGCCTTCTATTCTTATTTGGATGTACATGAATCTCTCTATTACCGTACGCTATCGTAGGGCTTGGCTTGTCCCAAGAAATAACCCTGAAGCTTCTAGTCTTACTCTCTAACAAAGAGCTGTCTTTAAATTTTTTTGATTTTGGAACCATTGTCCAATGATTTGGATGATGGATTATTTCGCTTGAAGTCAAACTTCTACTAAAGTATGTTGGCTCTGGCAACCCATAAATAGTATCTTTGACTGTTTTTAATTTTGATATTTTTTCTACAAATTCCATGCTTGCATCGGGCTTGTTTTTTAATGCAATTATTATTACCCTTTTCCTGTCTTGTGGAACACCAAAATCCTTAGCGTTAAGTACAAACGAATTTACATTAAAGCCAATGCACTCAAGGTTTTCAATTATGCTGTTGTAAGTGTGAATATGTTTCTTATCTTTTAATCCCAACACATTTTCAAAAACAATGAAATTCACATCATAAATTTTTTTTAATTCATCAATGAAATCAATATATATTAATGCAAGCTTATTTCGCGGATCGTTACTCTCAGATTTTATGTTACTTCGCGAAAATCCTTGACATGGTGGTCCCCCAATAATACCTAAAGGTTCATCTTTTTTTAAAAATTTTTCACATAGTGCTACTAGCCCTTCTTTACCTAATTCGATTACATCAGCTTGAATGGAAACGCTTTTGGGAAAGTTATGCATGTGTGTCGCAATTGCTGCAACCGAACTATCAATGGCAAGGCGTATTTTATAGCCCTCTGACTTGAAACCTAGATCTAGCCCACCGGCTCCACAGAATAGACTTAGTACTTGCACATTGACCTCAAAAGAAAAATATTTTTCGTATTGTATCAACTACATTTTTTTTATCCATGCTTAGTTCAAAACAATGGTCACCTCATGAAATCAAATTTTCTTCCTTTAGTTACCTCATCCGGCTTAATCTAAAGGTGTGATTATCGTTAAAAATCAGATAGTTAAAAGATTAAATTTTGCCAGCTTCTCTATTGATCATGATCCGGCCACTATTAGATCATAGAGTAAGACCATAACTTCATATAATAGGTCTAACCGAAAGTAGGTCTTCCCCGCTCCTATCACAGCTTTCGTTCAAGCCATCGTTTCTAACCTTATATAATAAAGCTTATATAAGTCCAGACAAACCCTAAAAACCCCTGTATCATGCGGATCCGGGCCGGATCCTGAGCTCAACGGCCATTTATACGATACGGCTAGAACCGAACGCTGCGCAGCTGAGCGGGGCCGGTCGCTGGCGGTTAAAACTCCGGCATCGCTACGTGAAATCTGGCGGGCATTTGCCCTGCTCTTTCTTCAGAATTCACGTAGCGATGCCGTCATCAAAACGGGCAAATACTGAGCAGACATGAACGATATATCCGGTTTTACCGGCGTGGCCCTCTGCGGCAGCGCCGGTGACGATCTCACCGCGAAGCTGGCCGCCTTTGTCCGGCACCGCGAGGCTTTCTCACCTAATACGTGGCGCCAGCTTCTGAGCGTGATGCGGATCTGCTGGCGCTGGTCGCAGGAAAACAGCCGTTCATTTCTGCCGATGTCGCCGGAGGACATGCAGGACTACCTGTTTCACCTCCAGGCCATCGGACGGTCAACCTCGACCATCTCGGTGCACGCCGCGCTGATGTCAATGTTACACCGTAACGCCGGGCTGGTGCCGCCAACGGTATCGCCTGACGTAGTGCGTGCTAAAAAGAAAATTAATCGTACGGCCATCGTTTCCGGCGAGCGCACCGGGCAGGCGGTCCCCTTCTGCCGGCCGGACCTGAATCGCCTCGATGCGGCATGGAAGCATTCACCCCGGCTTCAGCACCTGCGGGACCTCGCCTTCATGCACGTGGCTTACGGTACGTTGCTGCGTATGAGTGAGCTGTCCCGTCTGCGGGTGCGTGACATTACCCGGTCGGCCGACGGTCGCATTATCCTCGACGTCGGCTGGACCAAGACCATTCTCCAGTCCGGCGGCATCGTCAAGGCGCTCAGTTCACGCTCATCTGAGCGGCTGATGGAATGGATAAACGCCGCCGGTCTGGCGGGTGAACCCGATGCGGTACTCTTCTGCCCGGTACACCGGTCTAACAAAATTACGTCAGTATCTGAAGTGCCCATGAGTGCGCCCTGCCTGGAAGATATCTGGCGCCGCGCAAGACATCAGGCGGGTGCAAAAACACCCCTGAAAACGAACAAGGGACGCTATTCCAGCTGGAGTGGTCACAGCGCGCGCGTCGGGGCCGCGCAGGATATGGCCAGAAAGGGCATTTCGATCGCTCAGATCATGCAGGAAGGCACCTGGACTCAGACCCAGACGGTTATGCGGTATATCCGTATGGTCGAAGCTCATAGAGGCGCAATGGTAGCGCTCATGGAAAATGATGATGATTAGCAGGATACCTTCTGCACAGGCCTGACTGAACCTGTATGCCGTATGCTCTGAATGAAATTTTTCGATGCGGCTGGTAATATTCGTCTTCCGTTACTGGCTTCAGCTAAGGATGTCGTTAACAGCACGAAGGAGAAAGAATGGCGGTTGATAAAAACGGATACATCACCGAACCTGCCTTCAGCGGCTTTCAGCCTGCTTTCGCCCCAGTGGTTTCTGACGTGGTGCAGAAGCTGAGTTCAGACATGCCTGACCAGATCCACAGCATATATGTGTATGGCAGCCTGGCTGAGGGCACAGGCAGGGAGGCGTTATCCGACCTGGATCTTACGGTGATATTCACGCGGGAACTTGATGACCTTACTGCAGCCAAAATGCAGGTTGTTAAGGCAGAACTGGAACAGCAATATTCAGTCATCAGTAAAATTGATATCGACCCGGGCGTGTTGGATGAGGTGATGCTGCCTGCCAGTGCGAATCGCTGGGGCTACTGGCTGAAACATCACTGCGTCTGCGTGTATGGTGAAGACCTGCGAGAACGCTTTAAACCTTTCAGACCTTCCAGGGACATTGCCGTCGCCGTTAACGGTGATTTTCTCATCGTGCTGAATGGCTATATTTCTCTTATGAAGCCCTCACTGGAGCCTTTGCAACGACATGCGCTACAGCGGGCGGCAGCACGTAAGGCCATTCGTTCGACGAGCATTCTGAGAGACGACAATGATCCGGGCTGGCCGGCAACGCTTGAAGAGCATTGCGCAAAATTTAATGATCGGTATCTAGCTCTTGCGGAAGAAATGGACTACCTGCTGAGTGTCAGCCAGCGGCCGCGAGGCGATATCATGACTTTTGCCAGCAGGATTTCGACATTCGCTTACTGGCTGAATGCTGAATACAGCACGCGATGTCAGTAATCACCATTCGCTGGCTCCCTTTTAAGCGCACACTTTCCTTCCAACGCGGAAGAACGTCTGGCTGACGGACTACAGGAACATGAGTAAAAAAATAACACCGACACCACACGATGCGACATTCAAAGCATTTCTGACGCACCCGGATACGGCGCGCGACTTTATCGAACTACACGTGCCGGCAGAGTTTCGCGCCATTTGCGACCTCAGCACGCTAAGGCTTGAGTCCGGCAGTTTTGTGGAAGAAAACCTTCGCGCCTATTACAGCGACGTGCTTTACAGCGTTAAAACCACCCGTGGTGACGGCTATATCCACGTGCTGATTAAGCATCAGTCTACGCCCGATCGGCATATGGCGTTTCGTCTTATGCGTTACGCTATAGCGGCAATGCAGCGGCATCTTGATGCGGGTCATAAGCAGCTTCCACTGGTGATCCCTGTACTGTTTTACACCGGTCGGCGAAGCCCTTACCCCTATTCGACAGACTGGCTTCAGGAGTTCAGCGATCCGGATATGGCTGCCAGGTTATACGGCACGGCATTTCCACTTGTAGACGTTACGGCTATACCCGATGATGAGATTATGAATCACCGCAGCATGGCAGCGCTGACGTTGCTTCAGAAGCACATCCATCGACGGGATCTGGCGGAGCTTCTCGATCGACTTACGACAACGCTGCTGACCGGACATCTGACGGGACAGCAACTCATATCACTGATAAACTACCTTATACAGGCAGGCGAAACTGAAGACGCTGAAGCCTTTGTACGTAATCTGGCACAGAGAGTGCCGCAGCATGAGGAGGCTCTGATGACCATCGCACAGCAGCTGGAACAGAAAGGTATCGAAAAAGGTATCGAAAAAGGTATGCAACTGGGAGAGCATAAAAGCAGAGTCGATATTGCTGAAAAACTCCTCAAAAGTGGCATGGCTTTGACATCAGTGAAAGAAATGACAGGCCTGTCTGAAGAAGAGCTTTCTAAAATTCGTCATTAAGGCTTTTTATTCCCTGTCTGATACCCTGGCTCCCTGTCAGGATTTTCTGGCTTTGGTAGCCTGTGTTTTCTCAAGTTTTTGAAATATTCGGGAAATTCATTAACGTTCAAACCGCTCTCACTTGCATCGCACTAGTGTTGAGGGCCTTTACTATATTGCAGAAGAACATTGGAAGACCAGTTTGTAATATTAAATATTAATAATGAGAGGATGTTTTAATTAAATTACCAGAAAAAAATACATTGCGAGATTCATCTGAATTTGTGACATTCATTTTTAAAATGTACAGGTTTAATTTAACACTTCATTACACGGGCCCTCTGAAAGTACACCAACAAACGCGTAGTATCACAAAGTACAGTATTAAATATTGATTTATTAAATTGTCCTATTTTCATTCTTACATTTTTCGTGTTTCCTATTATGCATCTGTAAAAGCTGCACCTTCTCCTTTGATACCCTTCTCCCAATCCTATATAATTTTTTACTATTTATGGTCCACAGAGGGACACATGTATCCTAGTCTCATCAAGAAGCTATTTACTCACTCTAATTTTCCAAAAACATTACCCATCGTGCTCCAGTCTCTACCTTACGCTTATGACTTCCATATAAGCCTCCATCCCAGGGCCCTCGCACTCATATTCATTTGTTTAAAATTACCCTCACTTCTTATTAATCTCATCAAACCATTTTAAGAAAAAAGTTTAATTTTATTTGTATCTGTTGGAAAATTATTTTGTGCATATGATGCTAAATGATCGACATTTCAATCATTCTTAAAACTTTCAATTAGGAAAATTAAATGTTTTGTTAGGAAAATGAGCTTTCACTAAGAATGTTTTGTTATAATTTTTATTTTTGTAAATATTTTTTATGATTTGTGGTTTTCTTTACATTCTAAATAGTATAATAATATGTTAATTACAATATTGTGTATATGGTTCCGATTGAAGGAGAGAAAAATAAAACATAAAATCTTTTAAATAATTAACATTCACAATAGTATTTTTAAATAATATATGAATTAAAAAAGGCAATTGAAAGATACAGAATATTTTGGTATTCAAAATTTTAAAATGTTAAAATTTTAATCAGTGAAAAAAATAAACATAAATATGATTTTTGAAAATAAATTATGTAAATGTAATGTAAGGAACCATAAATTTAAATCATGGAAATGAAGG
Source organism: Pantoea sp. Morm (assembly GCF_016643525.1). Classification (NCBI taxonomy): domain Bacteria; kingdom Pseudomonadati; phylum Pseudomonadota; class Gammaproteobacteria; order Enterobacterales; family Erwiniaceae; genus Pantoea; species Pantoea sp. Morm. The sequence goes on from NZ_VOQX01000084.1 coordinate 17,760, forward strand.
ATTTAATGACGAAAGAAGGATTCGTGGCTGAGGACAATGCTTAGACTTGGACATTTTAAAGTTAACTTAAAATTTCAACTAAAATATACTAGTTCTTATAGTACTGGTATATGGTTGTTGTTGCTAAATTATATTGTGTAGCAGTTTGTGAACCGGTGTGGTTGTTCTGTGAGCAATAAGTCTAGTGAAGATAAGTATGATGGAATTGAGAGCTGTCAGTAAGTGAAAGCGTCTGGGTGAATGACTGTGATGTAGATACCTAGAGTATTGGGTCTAGAACAGTTCCATGCGTGGTATCAGGCGCTTAAGTGACCTACGTTTATATGTCATCTGATTCTGTTTTAAAAAAAAGTTTTTAGTGTATCTATCTGTCCTTTTGGGCCTATGTAAATGCCTTGACTTATATTTAGACAGTTATGCTTATCATCGTATAATGTTTTTCTGTAGAAAAACCTGAAAGGAATGTCCTACTCGTACAGCAAGAAGAGTATTTTACAAACAAATGTATAGCTTTATTATTAATAATATAAGCTACATCT
>NZ_VOQX01000085.1:0-17764 GCF_016643525.1 Pantoea sp. Morm
TCGATGGTCAATCTTGAAGCCCGTAAGCTGATTGAAACGGCTAACCGTGAAGCCGGGTTTCACATCAGGGATGGACTTACGCGACTCCAGTTTGTGCAGGAAATAAGGGATGTGATTGAAGAGCAGTTCTCGATTGCCCGGCGCGCAAAGTCTGATGAAGAGTGCATGGCCTGCGTAAAAAATCTCAGGGCAGAGACCGAAAATCTTGCAGAGCAGGGGCAAATGCTGCGCATGAATACTGCGAAACTTTACGCCAAAGTGGAGTTCGTCCGGGAAAATAACAAAATTGTCGGTTATGTGATTTCTGCTGTTCATATTGTGGTATCAGGTGCAGCGCTGTTTGGCGGAATGATCATGATGTCGACAATGACTCCTCTGGGAATACTTGCCGGGGCGATACTTTTTGTTGATGGTATTAATGGGATCACAAAAGAGGCCAGCAATCTTCGTTATGGCGATCAATCCAAATCAGAGGGAATATTCGCAGACAGTTCTATGGAGGCTGCTAAGTATCTGGGTTTTAAACCTGAATCAGGGCTGGCATTTTATAATGCAGTTACCTTGAGTGCTAGTGTCTATAGTATTTTTGGTCTTGCAAGAAAACCTGGTGCGTGGCGATTATTCAGATGGCTTCCTCGGGATTATTACCGAAAAGTTGAAACCATGAGCAAACCAAAATTAACGATGAAAATTGTTGGTTATGGTGTAAAAGCAAAAGTCATTTTCGACCTTTTGACCCCCGAGAATAACTGAATCTAACTCCGACTTCTTCTTTTATAACGCCAGGATTTAAAGGCGAGTACCGGCGGTTGTACAAATATTGCAACCGCGATACCGCAAAGTAGCCCGATAGAGCCAGCGAAAAGGTTTTCAGCTGAACCAAACAGAACCAGCAAAACAAAAACGGCAATGCAACCCGTTACAACACAAATCGCTATGATAAAGCGATTTGCCAAATCCTGGATGGTATCACCCATTGAACCACCATAATTTTCGGTATTATTTTTAATTTTCTGGATATCTTTATGACTGAAGCCGGACTCCAGCAGTGATTCTTCGCTAATTTTCATGGATTTCATCCTTAAAATTCACCATTACATCACCGGAAAGTTTACCTGAAAACAGGCGATAAATCGCCATCTGCGAATCATGTTTCGATGTTAGTTAAACAGCAGCTTACGTCATTAGTCTGACTTGCTGGTTACTTGTAATCGATTTACCAGAGAAACAGCACGAAACCGGCAGTGATGACCGGCGGCAGCAACACGAACGGCAGTACGGACAATTCTTCACTGAACGCATAGCCGGCTTTGTTGATACCTGTCCACATGTTGATGAATGCGATTATCACCCAGACGGCGATGAAACTTTTCGTGGTTAACTCACTGGGAAAGGGCCCTAAATGCCAGAGCCATCCAAATGCCAGGAAGATGCCAAATAGCGCAAAGCCACAGATAAGGATGACAACGGTGTGCATTTCCGGCGCTCCTGTTTGCATGGTAAAGCGACCGGCGAGCGATTCCGCCGGTCACGCCTGTTACCCTTCACACGACGGTGCTTTCGCTGGCGTCAGAAGATCGGACAATCCAACCCGATGTAGCATTTCGGCGCGCAAACGGTCGATGACCGCAAAGCCAATATTCGCGCCGTCTTCGGACGGATCGTTATGCACACGAAATGGACGCGTACCAAACGGCATACCGACAACATCGGTTATCTGTGCTGCAACGCGCGCGGGATCGGCATCTTCCGGCACTATCTCCGCAAAGGCCTTTTGCACAACATCGCCGAAACCGGCATAAGGACCTGCTTCATACTCTGCGACACGCCCGGTGTCGGCAGGACTTCCTGAATGGGCAAAATGGTTCGTCCCTTTGGTAAAGGCTCCCGGCACGATGATTGTCGTCTCAATGCCGAATCGGCTGAGCTCGCGCGCATACTGAACGGCAAGCGTATCCATCGCCGCTTTGGCGGCAAAGTAAGGGGCCAGATAGGGCGGTGTGCCGCCGGTCACGCTGGAACTGGAAATCCAGACCAGCAGGCCTTCACGGCGGGAGCGCATATGCGGCAGTATGGCCCGATTGACGCGCTGCGTTCCCAGCACGTTAACGTCATACTGCTGGGCGAACTGCTCTGGCGTGAAGGCTTCGGCCGGGCCGAACATCATGTGGCCAGCATTGTGTACCACCACATCAAGCTTCCCGGCGTCGGATATTACCGTTTCAATGGCAGCATCAACCGATATGTCGCTCTGAACATCAAGTTCCAGCGGCCGGAGGTCAATTCCTTCCCGCGTGGAAAGTTCGCTTAACTGGCGGACATTTGCGGCATTACGACCCGCAATATCCCGCATTGATGCATAAACGGTATGACCAGCACGAGCCAGCGCTTCGGCGGTCAGGCGACCGAAGCCGCTTGACGATCCGGTCACAAGGATAATCTTCTGAGACATAACAGTACTCCTTTGACTCAATCTGCAGTTTGCGGCTCAGACCATTCCGCCATTGGCGCGCAGGATCTGTCCGTTCATCCAGCTGCCCTGTGGTCCGGCGAGAAAAGAAACGACACTGGCGATATCCTCAGGCGTGCCGAGGCGTTCCAGCGGATTCATTTTGGACATGCGCGCGATCAGTTCATCGCTTTTCCCGTTGAGGAAGAGGTCGGTCGCAGTCGGACCGGGCGCGACGGCATTGACGGTGATGCTGCGTCCGCGCATCTCTTTGGACATGATGGTTGTCAGTGTTTCGACGGCCGCCTTGGTCGCGGCATAGACGCCATAATTCTCAAGCTTAAGCCCGACAACCGACGTGGAGAAGTTGATAATGCGCCCGCCAGAACGCAGGCGGTTTGCCGCTTCGCGCAGGGTGTTAAACGTTCCCTTCAGATTGATGTCGATCTGCTTGCTAAAACTCTGATCGTCGGCGCTGGCCAGCGGAGACAGCATCATTACGCCAGCATTATTGACGAGCACATCAATACCACCAAATGCAGATTCGGTTAAATCGAACATGCGTTTTACCTGGCTGGCATCAGCAACGTCCGCCTGCGCGGTGATGGCTCTGCCACCGGCGGCTTCGATCTCCTGAACCACGGCGGCGGCAGCCTCTGCGTTGCCGGCATAGTTCACCACGATGGCAAAGCCGTCCGCAGCAAGCTGCCTGGCAATGGCGGCACCAATTCCGCGGGATGCACCGGTTACGATTGCAACTTTCTCTGAAGCAGACATAGATATTCTCCGATTTTCGCGCGGTATCGCGCCTGAACAAGGAGAAATCTAGCACTGTATCCTTTCCGGATAATCAGTCATTATCTGGTATCAGAATCCGATAATAACGAACAATATCATGGACAGAATTGATACGATGCGCGTTTTCACGCGTGTGGTAGCGCGCCGCAGCTTTACAAGGGCGGCGGAAGACCTCGGCCTGCCACGCTCGACCGTAACGGACGCGATTAAGCAACTTGAGTCGCGCCTGGGCATTAAGCTACTGGAACGCACCACGCGTCACGTCAGCCCGACGCTGGACGGTGAAGCCTATTACAAGCGCTGTGTTTCTATACTGGACGATATCGAGGATGCCGAGGGGGCGTTTGCCGGCGCCCGGCCGAAGGGGTTATTGCGTGTCGATGTTCATGGCACGCTGGCAAGACATTTTGTACTGCCGCATCTTCCTTGTTTCCTCGAAGCTTATCCTGATATCGAAATCTATCTGAGCGAGGGTGACCGGCTGGTCGATCTGGTGCGTGAGGGAATTGATTGTGTCCTGCGTGTCGGAACGCCGCAGGACAGCGATATGATCGCACGGTGCGTCGCCACGCTGGAAGAGGTCACGGTCGCTTCGCCCGGTTACATCTCCCGGTTCGGACTTCCGTCGGATCCGCATGAACTGCATTCCGGCCACAGGATGATCGGATTTCGCACCACGGGCAGCAGCGGCATACTCCCGCTGGCATTCAGGGTGGACGGCAAGCGCATCACCACGACGATTAAAACTTCAATTACCGTTAATGCGGCTGATACCTTTGTATCCGTGGCGCGCATGGGACTCGGCATCATCCAGGTGCCGCGTTATCACGTGGAAGATGATCTGAAGACGGGGACGCTCGTCGAATTGCTCAAAGCCTTTCCACCTGAACCGTCTCCCGTCTCTGTCCTGTATCCGCGTAACCGACAGCTATCACCCAGAGTCAGGGTCTTCATCGAATGGCTAAAAGAACTCTTCCTGCAGCACGACGTGGATAGTAATGCCGGCAAGTGATCTGTGTGAAAATCGAAAACGGTGCAGAGACGGCTGGCGCCGTCACAGATTACAAAGATATTGATAGAGCTCCGCGTCCCGCTGATCCGGCGTAAAGCGCGGGCAGCTGTGGCACTGCTGGCTCAGCGTGCGGTAGTGCTGCAGTAAACCAAGTTCACGCAGCATGCGCAGCCAGCCCATCGGGCCATAGCACTGCTGCTCATAAATTTTGTCGCGGATGCTTTTCACGTCCACGCGCAGCAGCGTGGCGTTAAGATCACTGTAATCCGGGTGCTTTTTGGTGCCGCCGACCTGTTTGAACAGGAAATTGCGCTCGTAAAACGCAGCAACCTTCTCTTTGACCTGAATAAAGATGTCATCCACCTGTTCAATGAAAATGGTGTAGATCATGATTTTCAGGTACAGCATAAACACAATATTTTCACTGTCTGCCTGATAGCGTACCGACAGCGTGCCAAGCTCTACCACTTTGCGCTTTTCCAGCTGCAGAGCGGCCATCTCTTCACGAAAAAGTTTGCTGCATGGCAGACGGTTATTGTGATTGGCGATGACGCTTAGCGTGCCGAGGATATCCTGGCCTTTGCGGGCGAGAAACAGCGTGCTTTCCGGATTCAGCAGCCCTTCGTTATAGAGAAAAATTGAGCGTTTTTCCTTAACGATTCCACTGCGCCGGTACTGTTCATTAGTCACCTCCATCCCTTTAAGGAAGTCAATCAATCCGCTTGCCGGTGTAATGCTGATGCGCTGATCAATACCATTAAGTATCCTGCACATTCTGTGGGTTCTTTTTGTCAGTACGCCATCAGAGATAGCGCTGCTAATCACTGATTTCCTTGTTAAATGCACTGTAATCCTCAACCAGTCCACATTAAAGTTTCGCTAATATAATAAATATAATTTAATGAATAAATAAATTTTTGCTGCAAATTTAGATCGCCTTAAAAGCGTGGCGGCAGCGGATAAGGCGCGTTGCAGGGAAGAAAATACGGGCGGTAACAACCGGAACGATAGCAGGGATAATGATTAGCGTAATTTAATATTCGTCGTGGGACAAACAGCATGGCGCTTGTTGAATTTAACGCCTGGTCGCGAGAAATGATTTTAACTGGTCAATAAACGCTCTCAGCGAGGCCGACATATGGGGATTGTTAACGTAATAGAGATGAAGTCCTGAAAACACTGCAGACCACTCGCTCAGTACCTGCCTGAGTTCGCCGCGTTCAATCCAGGGTTGGGCAAACTGATCGCTGATATAGGCCAGCCCGGTTCCTTTTAACGCTGCGTCGAGCACAAAATCCGTTTCGTTGGCGGTGACAATGCTTTCAACATTCACGCTGTGCGCGCCTTCCGGCCCATGAAATTCCCAACGTTGCAGCACACCGGTATCGGCCCAGCGATAGGTCAGGCATTGATGCTGGCGCAAATCCTGCGGATGTTGTGGCTCGGGATGGCGTGAAAAGTAGTCCGGGGAACCGACCACAATCATCCGCATGTCGGGCGTCAGTCGCACGGCAATCATATCCTGCTGCACGAGTTGTCCCGATCTGATGCCGGCATCGAATCCCCTGCCGACAATGTCTGTGAGGCTGTCATCAATAACCACATCAAGAGAGACATGCGGATAATTCTCCCTGAATAACGGCAGCATGGGCGCAATCAACATGCGGGCAGCAATACGCGGCAGATTGATGCGAACCCGTCCACGCGGCTCCTCCTGACAGGCACCGACGTCCCTGACGGCCGAGGCGATCTCCGCCATCGCCGGCATCAGACGATTGAGCAGGGCCTGTCCTGCTTCCGTCGGCGCCACGCTGCGGGTGGTCCGGTTGAGTAACCGGCTACCCAAACGCTCCTCGAGCGCGCGGATGGTATGACTTAGCGCGGAGGGCGACACACCCAGGCGCTGCGCCGCCCGTCTGAAACTGCGTTCCTCCGCGACACACACAAATGCCCGGAGTTCGCTATATTCGCTGCCTTTCATTATTGCTTCCCGGCTCAACAAGCTGTGTCGATTATAGCGTATTGTTATTCATAATCAGAAGCCGGAGACTAACAACACCAACAAAATTAATGACCTGGAAGGGCTTTACGATGACAAAACACATGCGACGCTGGGAAACAGACGCCATCGGGCGCGATAACCTCGAACTGAGAACGGTCGCGATGCCGGTTCCGGGTCCGCAGCAGGTGCTGGTGAAAGTTGAAGCCGTCGCCCTGAATCACCGGGACAAGATGGTGATTGAGAATGGCCGGGGCCTGCCGCTTGCGTTTCCTTTTACACCGGGGTCCGATCTGGCCGGCGTCGTTGTTGGCCAGGGGGAAGGGGTCAGCCGCTTCAGCACCGGTGACCGGGTTATCTCAACGTTCACGCCCGACTGGATCGACGGTGTGCGTCCCGGCGATGCGCGCACGCCGGCCTATAAAACGCTGGGCGGCTATTATCCCGGCGTGCTGGCTGAATATGTGGTTATGCCGGAAGCGTGGCTGGTTACCGCCCCTGCGACGCTTAACCCGATTCAGGCTGCCACATTGCCCTGTGCCGGTCTCACCGCCTGGTTTGCGCTGGTCGAACGTGCCGGCGTGCAGGCTGGCGATATTGTACTGATTCCCAGTACCGGCGGGGTTGCCCTGTTTGGTTTGCAGATTGCCAAAGCGCATGGCGCGCAGGTGATCGTCTCCGGTAGAGCTAGCAACGCCGACCGGACGAAAGCGCTGGGTGCCGACCATTATGTGGATCGCCACCGTGAAGACTGGATGGAGGAAATTTACCGCATCACCGCCAACCACGGCGCCGATCATATCCTTGAAGTCATCGGTGGCGATCATCTGGGGAAATCCGTGCAGCTGGCGGCGGTCGGTGGGCACATCTGCCAGATCGGCGCGCTTGAGGGCTTTGACTTCAGCTCACCGGCAATGCCGCTGATGATGAAAGACGTGACCCTTCATGGTATCGGCACTGGTAGCCGTCGCGCACTCACACGCCTGATCCGTGCCGTTGATCGGACCGGCATAAAGCCGGTGATCGACTCGGTGTACGCGTTTTCTGACCTGCCATCAGCGCTGGACCATCTGGACCGGGGGCCTTTCGGTAAGGTGGTCATCACGATGAGCAGCGAGTGAGACGCGCGCTGATCGCTGGCGATTTATGCAGCATTCACCCGTCGTTCAGCGGCCATCGCCACGCCTGACATCTTTACCGCCTTTAATCCTGAAAATCCCGTCGCTGATTATGTGCTTAACTTAGCGTTGAGACAGCAACAGGGTGAAACATGACGTTTAAAAGGAAAAATGAAGCGGCAATCATTTCAGGTTCCTCGCTGCTGCGCAGTATTTTGCTGTCCGGCGGATTGCTGATATGCGCGATCATTGCGCTCACCCTGTGGACGCTGCGCGAAGACTGGCACGGCGCGGTGCGCCAGACGGAAGAGATGGCGGTCAATCTTTCCCTGTCACAGTCACGTCAGGCGGAAGATACCGTGCTCCAGACCGAACTGGCCCTGCGTGAAGTGCAGCGCGACCTGCAGGCGCAGCCGCTGGAAAAGCTCAACGCCGCCAACCTGAGCCAGATTATGCGCGATCTGCAAAGCCGTCTGCCGCAGCTGCATGGGCTGTTTTACTATGATGAGCAGGGACGCTGGATCGCCACCTCCACGCGCAGCGTGCCGGTGGGCACCAACAACTCTGACCGTGAATATTTCCGCTATCACCGCAACAACAGCCGTGACAGTTTGCACATTGGCCCGGTGATTCGCAGCCGCAGCACTGGCGATCTGGTTATTCCGGTTTCCCTGCGCGTCAGCGATGCCGCGCGTGATTTCAAAGGCATCCTGTTAGCCACTATTAAAGTGGATTATTTCCGCCGTTTTTACAGTTACTACGAACTGGGGCCGCGCGACGTGCTGGTACTGATGCTGGCAGACAGCACGGTGCTTTATGCCCGTCCGATGCCCGACAGCTATATCGGCAAAAGTCTCTCCGCCAGCCATCTGTTCCAGCAGATGCTGGTGAAAGCCGATCGCGGCAGCGGCGAGTGGAACGCGGCGCTGGATGGCCAGGTGCGCATCTTCGGCTTCGCCAGCTCAGAACGCTATCCGCTGGTCGTCGCGGCGGGTTATGACAAGCGCAATCTGTATCTGCGCTGGGTGAAAGGAAGACTGCAGGATATTTCCCTGAACGTGGCGCTGCTGGTCGCGATTATCCTGCTGGGACTGTTTGTCATTCGTCAGGCTCGGCATAGCCAGCATTATCAGGAAGCGCTGCTCAAACTAAAAAACGACCTCGCCGATGCCAATCACCATTTGGATCAGCTGGCGTTTTTTGATGGGCTGACCGGTCTGGCTAACCGCAGACAGTTTGACCGCTTTTTGCAGAATGCTCTGCATAATCTGCGGGAAAAATCAGCACCGGTGTCGCTGATTTTGCTGGATATTGACTACTTCAAACACTACAACGATCGCTACGGGCACGTGGCAGGCGATCACTGTTTACGCCAAGTGGCCGACGCGCTTAAACGCCTTAAGCTACGGCAGAGCGACATGGTCGCGCGCTATGGCGGCGAGGAGTTTGCCATCATCCTCGCCGGTGCCGATCAGCATGCGGCGCTGAATATTGCGCGTCAGGCAGTACAGGCGATTGCTGACCTGCATCTGCCTCACGCCGCTTCCGCACTGCCCGACGCGCAGGTGACGCTCAGCGCGGGCTGTGCGACCACCTGGCATGACGATCAGGCCGGCAACCTGATCGAGCATGCTGATGCGGCGCTCTACCAGGCCAAGCATAGCGGACGCAATCAGGCGCAGGCCTGGCGGGCAGTGAGTGATTAACGGTTAAAACCAGGAATGAAGCGTGAAACATCGACTTCCATAAACTGCGAGCGCTGGAAATTGTGTTTCAGGTCATACGGCACTGTACAGTCAAAAATGGTTTTACAGGTAATGCCATGGGCGCGAATCGAGTTGCTGAAGGCCGGATCCTGTGAGGGATCGAGCGGGTGACAGCGCACGCCGGGAATAAAGATGGTATCCGCGTCGCCCTGATAACGCGTGGTCATCGCCCAAATCACGTCATTTAAGTCGAACACATCAACATCCTCATCGACCAGGAACACATGCTTCAGCTCTGAAAAGGCCGAGAAAGCCAGCAGGGCAGCCTGACGCTGGCGTCCCTCATCCTGTGGGCCGCGCTTATTGATTTGCAGCACCGCAACATATTTCCCGGTGCCTGGTGAAGGGCAATGTACATTCTTCACCAGACCCGGTAACGCACGCTCAACCATATCGAGAATGCTGGCTTCGGTCGGGATTCCGGCCAGATTGGTGTGCTCGTCGCTCGGTCCGATGCAGGTTTGCAGGATGGGATTTTTGCGGTGCGTCACGGCTTTGACTTTAATCACCGGCACTGCCGCCTGCGCTTCACCGGTATAACCCGGGAATTCCGGCATCGCTTTACCGCTATGGGTATGCTGATCTTCCTGTACGCGATAATCCGGCACCAGTTCACCCTCAATCACGATCTCTGCATGGGCAATGGCGCGGGCATCAACGGCGACACCCTTAACCAGCTCAACCGCCCGACCGCGTAAACCCCCGGCTATCGCCAGCTCATCAAAACCGAGCGGCGTGGTCGGCGGCTCGAAACAGGCACCAATTTCGATGGCCGGATCGACACCAATACTGATGGTAATTGGCAACGCTTTGCCCGCCTGCTCAGCCTTGATGCGGAACTGATCAAGATGGCGGCCCGGCACAAAGTACATCGAGATCTCATCTTTGCCCTGCACGCATAAGCGGTGAATAGTGACGTCGTGTTCGCCGGTTTCCGGATCGGCGGCATAACACATCCCCATGGTGAAATAAGGGCCGGCATCTTCAGGCGTGTTGGTTGGCGCGGGCAGCAGGCGGCGGATATCAAAACCGTCATCCGTGGCGAGGTGCACCACTTCCTGACAAACCGCCTGCTGCTGGCTTATTTCCACCGGCGCAATGGCATTGTGTACCGATGAACGCAGCAGATGCGCCAGCTTTTCTTTCGGCACCCCTAACAGGCGCGCCACGCGCTGCCGTGAGGCCAGCAAACCAATCAGTACGCGAAAGTTGTCGTAACCTTTGATGTGATTAAACACCATCGCCGGTCCGGTCTGCGTGGGACGCATCACGGTACCGCCCGCGCCAACGTAACGATAGACACCGGACAGTTCCGCTTCGGGATTTACCGGTTCATCGGTCTCAATATACTCACCATCAAATTGTTTCAGCAGTTCGATGGCAGAACGCAGATCGTAAACCTCACTGCTGTGCGAAGAGGGAGATGTGTTTGACATAGGCTGTTCCTTAGTTTGGGAGTGTCAGGTCATCACTGGCGGGATGTAAACCCTGCCAGCGCGTGGCGCCAGCAGTGTCGATACCAAGCTGATCCAGCACGCGACCCACGATATGATTTTCCACATCGGCGATTGTGGCCGGATGGTTGTACCAGGCCGGCACAGGGGGAATCAGGCTGACGCCCATGCGTGACAGCGCCAGCATGTTTTCCAGATGAATGGTGTTAAGCGGGGTTTCGCGCGGTACCAGAATCAGTTTGCGCTGCTCTTTCAGGACGACATCAGCGGCGCGGCCAATCAGCCCTTCCGCATACCCGCTGCGGATACCGGCCAGCGTTTTCATGCTGCAGGGAATAATCACCATCCCGTCGGTGACAAATGAGCCCGAAGAGAGAGTCGCGGCCTGGTCACCGGCCGGATGAAACACATCGGCCAGCTGTTTGATGTCGTTGAGAGAACAGTTGGTTTCATGTTCCAGCGTCACTTTTCCCCAGCGTGACAAAATGAGATGCGTTTCGATGTGCGGAATGTCCGCCAGTTGCCGCAGTAATCGCAGCGCGAGTGGGGCACCGGTGGCACCGGTTACGCCGACAATGATGCGCATAAGGCCTCCTGTGAAAGGCAAAAATTTTCCGGCGCGTTCCTGCCGTCGCCGTCCTGCTGGCAAAGATAATGCGCTCGCTAATCAGGGGCTAATTGGTATTATGCTTTTATTAATAACGAATCCTTATCAGGAGTAGCATGGATTACCGTAAGCTGCGTTCTTTTCTGGCACTCGCCGATACGCTGCATTTCGCACGGGCGGCGGCGGCGGTTAACCTCACGCAACCGGCGTTGTCTCAGCATATTCAGGCACTGGAGCAGCAGTGGGGCGTGAAGTTATTTGCGCGCGACAAGCGTAAGGTGAGTCTGACGCGCGAAGGCGCATTGCTGCTCGGGGAAGTCCAGCAGACGGTGCAACGTGTGGAGCATCTGCAGGACACGATTAAGCAGGTGGCCGCCGGGCGACGCGGCATGTTACGCATAGGCTATGTGGGCACGTCCATGCTGGAGCCGGCGCTGGTCAAAATTATCCGTGCCTTCAGACGTGATTTTCCCCAGATCGCGCTGCAACCCGTGGAGTACAGCGTCAACCAACAGCTAAGCCTGCTGGAGAGCGGCGATTTGGATATCGGCATCCTGCGCGGGCCACTGCCGGAACGTCGTCAGATTAGCCGGCAAATTCTGCATCAAACCTCGCTGTGTGCGGTGCTGGCCGACGACCATCCGCTGGCGCAGCAGGCCTGCGTCTCGCTCGCTGATTTGCTAGCGGAGCCGCTGATTTTGCAGGAAGATCCGGAAGGTATCGGGCTGGGTGGCGCGGTACTTAATCTCTATGCCGCCGCCAGGCAGATTCCCGCCAGCGTGCTCCGCGCGCGCGATGTGGCCACCGCCGTTGACCTCGCTGCGCTGGGTCTGGGCGTGACCTTCATCCCCCACGCCCCGGAGAGATTTTTGCGGCAGGATGTGGCACTGCTGCCGCTGGCGCAGCAGGATGTCACAACGGCACTCTACCTGTGCTGGAAAACCGGCGCGGCCAACCCGGAGATCCGGCGCTTTGCCGGGTACGCGCAGTCACACTATGGTGAGGAACCCGCTGCGTAATCAGCCGGGCATTCCAGCCTCAGCGGCGTTATGGGGATCAATACGGCGAATTGCTATGCCATATCGGCTAAATTGTGACTCACTGACGTATCTATTGTCAGATTATGCGTGAGAAGCGCAGTCATGAAGCCAACACTGAATCAGCTAATGAGTTTTTGTACCGTGGCAGAAGTGGGGAATATAGGCCGGGCAGCAGAAAAGCTGAATATTTCGCAGCCACCGCTAAGCAGACAAATAGCCCAGCTCGAACGTGATGTGGGTGCGAAACTGTTTACCCGTAATGCCAAAGGCATGAAACTTACCTTTGCCGGCGAGCAATTCCTGAAAGATGCTTACGCCGTATTAAGAATGATGCAGCAGGCGTGTAGTAATGTGCAGGCTGTTTCAGAAGGGCAAATGGGATTGATTAAGCTGGGCGCAACCATGTACGCATCGTACAGTGTGGTGCCGCAACTGGTCATGAAACACAGAATGAATTATCCCAGTATTGATCTGCAATTTCAGGAAATGATCCCGACCGGGTTAAACGCTGCGCTGGAGGATGGGCGGCTGGACGTTGCGATCAGCTTTGCGGAAGTCACCAGCTCCGCGATTAACTCGCTGGTGTTATTGCGTGAACCGTTAATTGTCGCGCTTCCTGCGGATCATCCCCAGGCGAATGTCGAAAATTTCACCCTGGAAACGCTGGCCAATGACCCGTTTATCATTGTGCCTCGCCCTATGTCGCCGCTGCTTTATGACAGAATTTTTAATCAGTGCCTGAAAGCCGGCTTTAGTCCACATATTGGCGTTGAGGTTTCGGTCCAGCAAACCATCGTTAATTTCGTCGCTCATGGATTAGGGGTGGCCATCATTCCGGCAAGTATGGCGACGGCGCAGATAAGAGGCATTAATTATCGGAAAATTGCGGACGCAAATACCATCGAAAATATCCTGATGTGGTCTTCTAATAATAAAAATCCAGCGCTGGAACACTTTATTAACCAATGCCGTGCCCTCGCAGAGGAGTTAAGCACGGCATCGGACACCCGCATCAGTTCTTAGCAATCACGATTTCGATCAGGCTGGGTTTACCGCTGGCGATAGCCTTCTCGACAGCCGCAGCGATCTGTGAAGCCACCTCAATCTTACGCGTTTTCAGCCCCAGCGCGGTGCCAAGTGCCTGATAATCAATCACAGGATCTACCAAATCCATGGCGATAAAGCGATTGGTTTGCGCCGAGGTATAATCTTCTTTAGACCGCATAAAGTTCTTAAGAACATTATATTCAGTATTGTTCATCACAATAAAGGTTACCGGCAATTGCTCATGGGCGGCGGTCCACAGCGACTGAGGCGAATACATTGCCGCACCATCCCCAACAAAACAGACAACAGGGGCTTTGCCCAGTCCGAGGGAATATCCCACTGCAGCGGGCATACCCCAGCCCAGACCGCCACCGCGCATAAAAGCATATTGATCTGCTCTGTTACTCGACAGCGATCTACGCAGCGATTGTGAGGTCGCAATGGCCTCGTCAACAATTGTTATATCCGGACCAATAGCGCGCGCGGCCTCAAATGCGGCGATCAATGGCGTAATCTTCGTGGCCGACTGCTGCTCTTGTACCGACTGTAATAAGTTCTCTTTAGTTTGTTCGAACTGTGCTGCCGCAGCCGCGAAACGACGCTGATAATCCGGGCGATTATGCGCGGTAGCCTCTTTCAGCTCAGGTAGCAGCACCGCCAGTGATAATTTAATATCGCCGAGAGTTGAGAGCTCGCTACGATAAGTTCGTCCCAAATCGCCGGCATCAGCTGAGAGCTGGAACACTTTACAATGCTCCGGCACGGCACGCCCCTCGGTGTAGAGGATGGTGATGAGCGATTTACCGCCGAGCGCAAAGATTGCATCGTATTGATCAAGCGCTTTGGCAATGTCCGTCGCCTGAGTAGAGAGATTGCCTCGCCACAGAGGATGCGCGGTGGGATAAGGAATCCGATTCGGCCAGGTTGAGCCATAAACGTCAGCGGCCAGCAACTCAGCCAGTGCGACAACTTCCGCCGCCGCGCCGCTTTGATGAATCTCATCGCCGGCAATAATCGCGACCTTGCCGGGAGTAAAGGCGGCTAATTTTTTGGCTAACAGCGGCAGTGAACCTGCGACCGCTTTACGATCAACGTTAGACGGCGCGCCGATGTCAACGGCGCTCATGGCTTCCATCACATCCATCGGTAAAGAGAGGAAAACCGGGCCTTTGGGCGCAGCATCCGCATCATGAAAAGCACGTCGCACCAGGATTGGCAGCTGGTCAACGCTGGTGACTTCCTTCGACCATTTGGAAAAAATCTTACCCATACTCACTAAATCCCCCAACAGCAGGGGATCGGTGATGCTGTGGCGTAAATCCTGCTGGCCAGCCGTCACCACTAATGGCGTTTGTGAGCAAACCGCATTGTGCAGATTGCCCATGCCGTGTCCCAGACCACCGGCCGTGTGCAGATTGAGAAAACCTGGCTTACCGGCAGCCTGCGCGTAACCATCGGCCATCGCAACCGCACTGGCTTCCTGCAAGGCAAGCACATAGTTGATGTTGGGATTTCGGAGCAGGGCGTCCATGAACGGTAATTCAGTCGTACCTGGGTTACCGAACACATACTCAACGCCTTCACTCTCTAACACTTCCAGCAGGACATCACCACCGCGGCGTACCGGGGTGTCGTTTAATTTTGCAATGGGTTTATTCATCGTTGTTCACCTCTGACTATCGGTTAATAATCCGCCAGTTTCCGGGCTGAATTTATCTTAGAAGCAGGGTGAGCGTTGATTCCAATACTAAGATTGGCCTGTTTGATACCCTAAAAGGTATGGCAGTGAGGTGAAGCAGGCGGCGCGGTACTTTGTCAGGGAACTGGCAAAGGTACCGCGTCATTAAACAGCACCTTTAGGTGGCAGGGCAGTTGAGCAGGCCGCCCACGGGTAAACCAGGCAAATAGTTATTCTTTAGCGTTCTGTTGCCCCACGGCATGTCTTTGGATTCGTGAACGAATTGTTAAACCAAATGATGCTGAAATCATAAAACCAGGCAGGCTACAAATGATGACGAGATTAAGCCCATTTGTGCATTACCCTTCCCGTGAAACAGGAACGAATTAACGCACAAAAATCCCAGCCTACACAGAGTTATTCTGGCCGTGCATGAATAAATTTCTTGTTATCATTTCCAGCCCACATTCGTACATATAATCTTTATCTGTTATGAAGAAAGGACTGTTTTTATTTAACTGAGATAGCGAGCTCTCCTGCTGTTCTTCAAGGACAAAACCGACGGTAAATTTTGACGCAGTCATCAAGGCGAGCGTCGCATCCTGCTCAGCAATGCCATGGCGCATCAGAACGCCCAATTTTTGCTCGAGTCTACCCGTGTCGTCACCAGGTACATGATAAGCATGCAGACGTGCACCGTCACGATAACAAAGCAGGGCCTGACGAAATGATTTCATGTTGTTTATAAAACATTTTTTTAGATTTTCATCTTCATCAGGCAACGGAAAATCCCTGTGTGACTGCATAGCTTCAACGGCCATAGCCTGTAGCAACATCTCCTTATTTTTGAAATGCCAGTACAAAGCGGGTTGCTCTACAGACGGGGATAAAGGTCAGGATCACAATCAGCATCAGCGTGATAATCAGCGTGTCGCGCATGGGCATACTCCTTTTATTCCGGCATGCTGCCGAGGTGAATTGTCCGGTCGGCCGAGGCAATTGTGGATGAACGGTGAGCGATAATAACCCGCGTGATGCTCAGGCCGCGTATGGCCTCGTTTATTAGCGCTTCGTTATGTTCGTCCAGATGGCTGGTTGCCTCGTCCATGAAAAGAATGGCGGGACGGCGATAGAGTGCGCGAACGATGAAAATGCGCTGACGCTGGCCGCCCGAGAGCCCCTCGCCCAGCTCGCCTGTCAGGGTGTCATAGCCCATCGGCAGGGCCATGATATCGTCATGGATATGGCCAAGGCGGGCGCAGGTATGAAGCCACGCCTCGTCAGGTGAGTCGCTGAAACCGGTCATGTTTTCGCGTAATGACCCGGCAAACAGACGGTCCTCCTGCAGTATGCAGGCCACGGCGCGGCGGTAGTTGTTCACGCCGGCGGAGTGGATATCCCGTCCTCCGGCCAGCACGCAGCCTTCACCCGGCGGGATAAGGCCGCTCAGCACTTTCATGAGTGTGGTTTTTCCGCACCCTGATGGGCCGGTGATGGCCACGCTTTCTCCGGCAGCCACCGTGATATTGAGCCCCCTGAAAATGGCCGGTGACTGTGCATCATGACGAAACATGAGTCCTTTTGCCTCCAGCGCGATGGCGACACCCGCAGGGTACAGGTCTGCAGCGAGGGCGGCCGGCTCGGACTCAGTGTGGGCGATGTCTGCAATACGTTCTCCGTGCAGGGAGAGCATGCCGAGACGCAGAAACATGTCAGTCAGCGACAGTGCCCGGGAGGTGAAAATTTCACGAAATACCCCGAAGGCCACAAACGCCCCGAGTGAGAGCTGATGAGTCATTACGGCCCCAATGCCAAGCCAGAGGATAACCACGTTGTCCAGCGCGTTCGTCAGACCGCTGACCGTACTGAAAAGAATGTCAAAGCGCCGACGGCTGACGGCAGCGTTTGCGGCGTCTACTTCAAGTGTCAGCCAGTTCCGGCGGCGCTGCGATGTCAGACCCTGCGCGCGTAGCGTGGCGATACCCCACAGCGATTCGGTAAAGTGAGAACCGGCCGCCGCGTTTTTTATCAGTTGCTCCTCCGTCAACTGGCGGTAGCGAGGAAAGGCAACCACCCGCATTGTTATGGCGATCAACACAAAGCACGTAACCACACCCCACAGAAGCGGGCCTCCGTAGCCTGCCAGCAGCACGCAAGACCCGAGGAGCATGATGCCGTCAATGACGCAGCCGGTGACATCGTGGACAAAAGTGTCGCGCAGCACGTCCAGCGAGCCGAAACGTGACTGGATGTCGCCTGTACGACGCTGGGCAAACCACGGAAGAGGAAGTCCCAGAAGATGCCGGAGCAGGCCTTCCTTCCACTGAACGTCGGTGAGCGTGTCCGTCACCATCACCGTCCACGCACGGATGAGGTTAAGTCCGGTCTGAAGCAGGATAAGTGCTCCCAGAGACAGGCAGACCAGTTCAAGCAGCCCCCGGTCGTAGGCGGGAACCACGTGATCCAGGGCAATCTGCGTACCCACGGGCAACAGCAGACTGATGCTTTCGATCATCGCGGACAAACAGAAGATTTTGACCAGGGCAGTGCCGAAGCCGCGTATACCGCTCATCAGTTCGGCAGGCCTGACGCGGGGCAGTTTTTTTTTCCGGCAGAAGCCGCGGCCGGGCCAGAGCTCCAGCGCCGCGCCGGTAAAGTTTTCCGACAGCGTTTTCCTGCTGACGTTTAGCCGTCCACGGGCCGGATCGTGGATCACGGCTCGGTCGCCACTGAGGCTGACCAGCACCACAAAATGGCTGAAGCTCCAGTGCAGAATACAGGGCAGCCTCAGGTCCG
>NZ_VOQX01000086.1:0-17681 GCF_016643525.1 Pantoea sp. Morm
TAAAGTCCGTTGTCGCCAGCTCGGTCACCGGCGCCTTTCTGATGCTGTCGCTTGCGCTGGTGGCGATGACCAAAGACCCCTACGTCGCGATTGCCCTGATCTCGATTGGCGGTTTTGGTCATCAGATCATTTCCTGCATGTTGAGTGCGCTGGTGGTGGAAAAATTTGATAAGGGCCAGATGGCCACGGTGAATGGCATGCGCGGCTCGTTTGCCTGGATCTCCAGCTTCCTGTTTTCGCTGGTGATTGGCGTGACGGCTGACAAAATCGGCTTTAACCCGCTGTTTGTCGCCATGGGCTTCTTTGACCTGATCGGTGCAGTCTTCCTGATTGCGTTTATTGCTGAGCGTCGTTCAGCGACCCAATGAAGTAGGTAACGATGAAAACCTTAAAAAACTGGTCTTTAGCCCATTCTGATCGTCACCATGTGGTGCTTAACGTCGATGGCAAACACCATCTGTGCCTGTACGTGCTGGAAAAAAGTTTGTTCCGCGTGGTGATCAAGCGCCACGGCAACTACAGTCTGGACCGCACCTGGAGCATTGCGCCGGAACAGGATGTTCCGTGGGAAGGGCGTCCACGCGACAGCCTGGCCGGGTTTAGCCTGCCCGGCTTTACGCTGGAGGAAGAAGCCAATTGTCTGACTATTAGTACCGACACGCTGCGCGTGACGGTGCGTCAGCCACTGGCGCTGGAGTGGCAGTACCGTGATGCCGCTGGCGACTGGCAACTGCTGACCGGCGATCGCCCCACCAGCGCCTATCAGATCAACGCACACGGCGACGGCGTGGCGCACTATCAGCGCCGCATGGCAGACGACCGCTACTACGGTCTGGGCGAAAAAACCGGCGATCTGCAACGCAACGGCAAACGCTATGAGATGCGTAATCTGGATGCCATGGGCTACAACGCCTCCTCCACCGATCCGCTCTACAAACACGTGCCCTTCACCCTCACGCGGCGTAACGACGTCAGCTTTGGCCTGTTCTACGATAACCTCAGCACCAGCTGGTTCGATCTGGGTAACGAGCTGGATAACTATCACCAGCCGTATCGCCGCTGGCAGGCGGAGAGTGGCGATATTGATTACTACCTGTTTGTCGGTAAGCGGGTGCTGGATATCACCAAAACCTTCGTACGCCTGACCGGCAAAACGCTGTTCGGCCCCAAATGGAGTCTGGGCTACAGCGGCTCGACCATGCACTACACCGATGCGCCGGATGCGCAAAACCAGCTGATGAACTTCATCCGCCTGTGCGAAGAGCACGCTATTCCGTGCGACTCATTCCAGCTCTCTTCGGGCTATACCTCCATCAATAACAAGCGTTATGTGTTCAACTGGAACTACGACAAAGTGCCGCAGCCGGAAGCGATGAGCGAGGCGTTTCACGATGCCGGGCTGCGCCTGGCGGCCAACATCAAACCCTGCCTGCTGCAGGATCACCCGCGCTATGAAGAAGTCGCGGCTCAGGGACTGTTTATCCGCGATTCGGAAGAGGATGTGCCAGAGCGCTCAGTGTTCTGGGATGATGAAGGATCGCACCTCGATTTCACCCATCCGCAAACGGTGGCCTGGTGGCAGGAGAACGTCACCCGTCAGCTGCTGGAAAAAGGCATCGACGCCACCTGGAATGATAACAACGAGTATGAAGTCTGGGACGGCGAAGCGCGCTGCCACGGCTTCGGCACACCGATTGCCATCAAGCACATTCGCCCGGTGATGCCGCTGCTGATGATGCGCGCCTCGATGGAAGCGCAACAGCGCTTTGCCCCCGAACAGCGACCGTTCCTGATTTCGCGCTCTGGCTGCGCCGGGATGCAGCGCTACGTGCAAACCTGGAGCGGGGATAACCGCACCAACTGGACCTCGCTGCGCTACAACATTCGCATGGGCCTCGGCATGAGCCTGTCCGGCTTGTATAACGTCGGTCACGACGTCGGCGGCTTCTCGGGCGATAAACCCGACGCGGAGCTGTTTGTGCGCTGGGTACAGAATGGCGTCATGCATCCGCGCTTCACCATTCACTCATGGAATGACGATCACACCGTGAATGAGCCGTGGATGTATCCTTCGGTCACACCCGCGATTCGGGCGGCTATCGCGCTGCGCTATCGCCTGCTGCCCTATCTCTACACGCTGCTGTGGCAGGCGCATGCGGACGATGAACCGATGCTGCGTCCGACGTTCCTCGATCATGAACACGATGCCCAGACCTTTGCTGAATGTGATGAATTCCTGCTCGGCCGCGATCTGCTGGTCGCCAGCGTGGTGGAACCTGGCCAGCGTGAACGCCGCCTGTGGCTGCCCGACAACCAGACAGGCTGGTATGATTTCGCCACGCAGCAGTGGTACAGCGGGGGTCAATGGATCACCTTACCTGCGCCCCTGGAAACGCAGCCGCTGCTGGTGCGCGCAGGTGCGGCACTGCCACTCAGCGAGCGTATTGCTCACGTCAACGCCGCCGCAGACGATCGTCGCACGCTGCAGCTCTACCCATTGCAGGGCAAAGGCGTTAGCCACGGCGAACTGTTCGAAGATGATGGCGAATCCTGGGGCTATCAGCAGGGTAATGCGCTGTGGCTGCAGTGGGAAATGCGCTGCGAAGCCACAGCCATTCACCTCAGGTTACGGCGCAAGGGTGATTATCAGCCGGCATGGCAAACGTTGCAGATTGCCCTGCCCGCCGGTGAACAGCGTGCGCTGTTTATCGACGGTGTTGCCGCAGGCGCTGCGTCAGCCGACGTGACGCTGGCGCAGATTTCCCGCAGCTGATAAACCACAAGAGCGCACCGATGTCGGGTGCGCCTGCTTAACTTCAGCCCGTTCTTCTCTCCCTCAGCGGCTTACACCAACACGCTATCTGTCCGTTTTCTGTCCCGACGTTATCCCGCGAATAAATCTATCCGGTTTAATACGCTTATTTCACCGCCCTGCTCACCCGATTAATCCTGGTTGCTTACTAATATAATAGCTGCGCTTAATGCAGGCATAAGCGTTTACTGCTGAGGCGATTGCGTAAAACATGACGACGCACTGGCTAAGCCATCGCAATAATATGCCTCAACACGGAAACGCCGCGGTTTAAGCAATATTCAACTGTGGCGCGCTATTAGTCATTAAGACGACATTAATCGGGTAATTCCCGACTTCTTAAAGGGCCTCTGTGATGAAAAGATTGCTGTTACCGATGATAGCTTTACTTGCCAGCCACGCCACCCTTGCCGCCGACGGTCAAATCACGTTCGTCGGCGCGATCGTTGAACCCTCCTGTGATTATGCGGTGACGCGCAGCGTCTCGCTGAACTGCACGCGCGAAGGGATTAAAAAGAGCGAAACCCTGCAGGTTAATGGTGCCGCGCGTGAATTACCTTACGCGCTGGGCACCGCGCGCATTACCCGGGAGCGTGGTTTGACTTTTCTGCAGGTAGAATATAATTGATGGTTTTAAGTCTGATTTACTCAGCTGCTCATTATCCTAGTCATTATCACTGCCTGGCAAAGGAATGCTTTATAAAACAGTGTTTCTCTTAACCCATCCTGGCATTTCACTTCCAAAATAACAGACACCTGATTAATCTGGCATTCAACGCTTCAGTCTGCAGATATTTTTAACTGCACGATGATGGATATAAGATCATTTGCGACATCATGATTTTATATAAATATAGCGCCTGAACCAACAGGCCGGAAGCGCCCCGTCTGATGGCCGCGGCCGGGTATTCAGCTCACGCGCCTGATCGCCCATAGCACATTGACTTCTTTCGTGGCGCAGGTACATTTTACGCCATGAAAACCTTTCTGATTATTGTCCCGGACGGCGGCATGCTGTTCGAAGCGGCGGGTATCGCCGACATCCTCATGCACGCCAACCTGCACCTGCCGGTGGGCGTTGCTGGCGCACGCTATCGCATCAGCATCGCGACCACGCAGCCGCACCAGGTGATCCACGGCCAGTCCGGCCTCAATCTGCTCGCCGACCTTAAACTGGCTGAACTCGATCCGCGCGAACGCTGGGACACCATCATGATTACCGGCCGCGGTGATAACCCCGAAGAACGCAACATGGTGGTGGACTGGATTAAGCTGGCTGCCCCGCAGGCGCGCCGCGTGGTGTCGATTTGCGGGGCGGCAATGCTGCTGGCGGAAGCGGGATTGCTGGATGGCCGGCGCGCCACCAGCCACTGGCGTCTGCTGGACACGCTGCAGGCCAGCTATCCGCGCGTGCAGGTTGAAGGCGGCCCGCTGTATATTCAGGACGGCCCAATCTGGACCTCCGGCGGCGTCAGCTCCGGCTTCGATCTGACGCTGGCGCTGGTAGAGGAAGATTTTGGTTTCAGCGTGGCGCGCGACATCGCGCAGGATATGGTGATGTATCTGCGTCGTCCCGGCGGCCAGATGCAGTTCAGCCGCTTTCACCTGCAGTCCGTCAGCGAGTCGGGGCCGATTGCTCAGCTGCAGAGCTGGATCGCCGCCCATCTGGCGGAAGACCTGTCGGTAGAGAACCTGGCGGCCCAGGTGGCGATGAGCCCACGTAACTTTACCCGCGTGTTCAGCCGCGAAACCGGCGTTTCACCGGCGCGCTATGTGGCAGAAGCGCGGCTGGCGGCGGCGCGCGAGCGGCTGGAGCAGACGCGCGAGACGCTGGAACGCATTGCCATCGCCACCGGCTTTGGCAGCAGTATCAACCTGCGGCGCAGCTTCGAGCGCCAGCTGCATCTCACGCCCAACGAATATCGCCAGCGCTTTCACAGCCGCAAAATGGCGTAAAGTGATCCTTTTTTGTCGTTTACGCCAGTGCACGCCAGGCCTACAGTGACTGCAGTAACTTCACTAAGGAGTCAGTCATGATCAAGGTAGGCATTAACGGTTTTGGCCGTATCGGACGTAACGTATTCCGCGCCGCGCTCGGCAGCAGCGACATCGATATTGTGGCGATTAACGATCTCACCGACAGCAAAACGCTGGCGCATCTGCTGAAGCACGACTCCCTGCTGGGTCGGCTGCCGGCAGAAGTCAGCGCTGGCGACGGCGAGCTGCGCATTGATGGCAAACCAGTGCGGGTGTTCAGCGAGCGCGATCCGGCCAATATTCGCTGGCGTGACGTGGGCGTGGATATCGTCATCGAAGCCACCGGCTTTTTTACCGAGCGTGACAAGGCCGCGGTGCATATCACGCACGGCGGCGCCAAACGCGTGATCATCTCTGCGCCGGGCAAAAATGATGATTTGACGATTGTGATGGGCGTCAACGACCAGCGCTACGATCCGCAGCAGCACTTTGTGGTGAGTAACGGCAGCTGTACCACTAACGGCCTGGCGCCGGCCGCGCAGGTGCTGCATCAGGCGTTTGGTATTGAGCACGGTCTGATGAACACCACCCATGCCTATACCAACAGTCAGGCGCTGCATGACCAGCCAGAGAAAGATCTGCGCGGCGCGCGTGCGGCGGCGCTGTCGATTGTACCGTACTCCAGCGGCGCGGCTAAAGCGCTCGGCCGGGTGATTCCGGAACTGGAAGGCCGCTTAACCGGTTACTCGCTGCGCGTGCCGGTGCCGGTGGTGTCGGTAGTGGATCTGACGGTGACGCTGAAACGCGACGTGACGGCCGAAGAGGTGAATGACGCCTTTAAAGCCGCTGCTGCTGCGGGTCCGCTGCAGGGTATCCTCGGCTACAGCGATGAGCCGCTGGTCTCCAGCGATTATCAGGGCGATGCGCGCTCATCGATTATCGACGGCTTATCCACGCTGGTGATTGGTGGCAACCTGGTGAAGATCCTTGCCTGGTACGATAACGAATGGGGCTTTTCCAACCGTCTGGTTGACCTCGCGCGCCTGATGGCACAGCGCGGTCTGTAATCTCCCCGGCGGCGTGCGCCCGACCCGCGCACGCCGCGCTAATGCGCCAGATAGAAGATCAGATGCATTCCCGGTGCCTGCTCAATTTGCAGTGAGGTAAAGGTATATGTCTGCATCCTCCCTTCGACATCAATCAGGGTTTTATTGCCCGCGCCGATTTTCCCCACATCATGGTCATTCCACAGCGTGCGAAACCCGGCGCTGCGCGCCAGCAAATCCTCGATCACCACTTCGAATTCCTGCGCCTGATTGCTGGCGGCATAACCGGCGCGAAACGCCGACAGCGTATGGCGCGCCGCCTCTTCCCAGCCATGAATACGCTGCTGGTAGGCTTCACTGATGAACATCAGCTTGAGCGAGTTGCGATCCGCCGGCGGCAGGGCCGCCCAGTCGACAATCAGCGACTGCGCCGCCGGATTCCAGTAGACAATATCCATGTTGGCGCGGCGCACAAACGCCGGATGCGGGTCCAGCGCATCCACCATCGCCCTCACCTCAGGCGGCAATTCATGACTGAAAGGTTGCGAGTGTGCGTTACCAAACACCAGCGCTTCAAGATACTCCTGCTCGGTGACCGAGAGCTGTAGCACTTTGCCGATGCGTTGCAGCGCGGCGGGCGAAATACTGATGTCGCGGCCCTGCTCGAGCCAGGTGTACCAGCTGACGCTAACCGCCGCCAGCTGTGCCACTTCTTCGCGCCGCAGTCCGCTAACGCGCCGGTTTTGCCGGCTGAAGCCATAGATCTGCGGATCAATACGCGCGCGCTGGCGGGTAAGGAAGTTTTTTACATCTTCACCACGCGATTTGACGGCCTGGGTATGACCTGTAGTCATAGGATAAACCACCCCATTTTTCACTGACTGATTGACATTTACTATCACCGGACAGAGTAAGGTATCTCAGCGGAGTAAAGCAAAGTATGTCAGCAGATTCAGTTTCCGCCGGACGGCAAGCAGTCCGGCACACCCGGGTGAGCCTGATCACCATGCTCACCGGCATGGTGACCCTGATTGTGGTAATGGGTATCGGCCGCTTTTCACTCACGCCGCAGATCCCGCTGATGATCGCCAACGGTCACCTGACGCTCTCCAGCGCTGGTGTGCTGGCAGCGATGAATTACATCGGCTATCTGCTGGGCGCACTGCACGTGAGCCGCATCACCGCCCATCACGTGCGCTACCTGAAGGCCGGTTTGCTGGCCACCGCGCTGGTGACCCTGCTCTCCGGCTTTAGTCATGCCTGGGTGCTGCAGTGCCTGTTCCGTGTGGTGGCGGGTATCGGTGGTGCCTGGGCCCTGATTATCGTCACCTCCTGGACGCAGATGGTGCTGGCACAGCAGCAAGCCCCGCGCATGTCCGCCGCGGTATTTGCCGGCCCGGGAGCCGGCATCACCCTGAGCGGCGTGCTGGCGTGGCTTATCACCCGGTTACACCTGAATGACGATCGCGCCTGGCAATGCTATGGCGTGGTAGCGCTGGCTGGCGTGCTGCTGCTGTGGCGCGCGCTGCCCGCGTCGCTCCCCGCCCGGCAGCGGGAAAGTGCGTCGACGGCACCGGGTCGCGCGGTGAAACGGCTATGGCTGGCCTATACGCTGGCCGGTTTCGGCTACATTTTGCCCGCGACGTTTCTGTCACAAATGGCGCACAGCCTGTTTGCGCAGGGTCAGCTGGCAGCGCTTTTCTGGCCGCTGTTTGGACTTTGCGCAGTGGCTGGTGTGGTGCTAATTATGCTGTTTTCAGCGCGCCTGAATACGCGCCTCAGCCTGGCATGGGTTATGATCCTGCAGGGGCTGGGCGTGGCCAGCGGCGTGCTCATCCCGGGCGTGAGCGGGCTGCTGATCTCAACGGTGATGGTCGGGCTGGGGTTTCTTTCGATTATGCAGCTGTCGATGCAGCTGGCGCGCGCCGTCTCCAATATCAGCGTGGCAAAAACCGTGGCGATATTGACGTCAGGCTATGCCACTGGCCAGCTGATCGGGCCGCTGATATCCGCCGCCAGCGTGCAGATTTTTGCTTCCCTGCACCCCGCGCTGCTGCTGGCCGCTGGCGGACTGGTGCTGGGCGGGCTGCTGGTGCTGCGCATCCGCCCGCACTGACGCGCTTACTTCAGTGCCATCGCCTGCTTCAGCGTGAAGAACAGGTCGGTCTGATCGGTCAGGCCAACCACATTCGCCGCGTGCGGACCGTAGGCCGCGATGCGCAGCTGGGTGCCGGTGTGCTCCTGGGAATCCTCTTCCGAGTTACCGTAGCTGATGGTCATCACCGCGCCGTCTTTGGTGTTGAGCGCCTGAGTCAGACCCGGCGCTTTGGTACCGTTTTCGACGATCTGGCTGCTGTGCGCGTGATCGGCGGTTACCACCACCAGCGTATCGCCGTGCTCGCGCGCATACGCCAGCGCCACCTGCACCGCCTCATCTAAATCGACGGTTTCACCAATCTGACCGCACGGGTTAGCGGCGTGATCCTGCTTATCAATCGACGCACCCTCCACCTGCAGGAAGAAGCCGTTGTCGTTGTGACTGAGCAGGTCGATGGCTTTTTGCGTCATCTGCGCCAGGGTTGGCATCGATGCCGGACGATCTTTGTTGACCTCACAGGTCACCACCGGTTTATCCAGATTGCCATGATAGCTGGCTTTCGGCCCCTGCCAGCGCACCGGCATGTTGCCCTCCGAGAATAGCCCCAGCAGTGGCGTCTGTTGATTCGCCTGCTGTACCGCATTCAGCGCGGCGAGATTATCGACCAGCTGGAACCCCCGTATTTCGGCCTGCTCGCGCAGGGTTTTGCCCTGATAGTCGCCCGCTTTAGCCCGCTCAGCGAAAGATTTGGCACCGCCGCCCAGCGTGACGTCGGGACGGGTTTGCAGCAGCTGCTCGCTGATCGATCCTTTCCCGCCCTGCTCCAGCGCGTTACCCGGACACAGCTCGCTGGTTTTTTCCGGGCCGTAGCATTTGCGCGAGGTAACGTGCGCCATTAGCGCGGCCGGCGTGGCATCCTGCAGTTCTGCAGTCGAGACGTTGCCGGTGGCTTTACCGGCTGCTTTGGCCAGCTCAAGCAGCGTGACCTGATCTGTGCCGTTGACATCGACACCTATCGCGCCGTTATAAGTTTTCGTGCCGGTGGCCCAGGCGGTGGCCGACGCGGCAGAATCCGTTACGTAGTTTGGCTTATGCGTTTTCTTGTCCAGCGAGTAATGGGTGTACTGGCCGGTGAGCGGCAGCGCATCAATACCGGGAAAGAAACCGCCGGCCCCCATTGCCTGATTGCGCGCCGCGGTGATTTCGGAATCGCCCATGCCATCGCCAATCAGCAGGATGACATTCTTCGCCGTGCTATTGCTCAATGAGGCTTTCAGCGCTTCGGTTTGGTCGCCGCTCAGGCGACGCGCGCCGCCGTGCTGGGTAATATCGCCAGTGGCTGCGCGTTGATAGCTGGTGCTCTCTGCCAGCGCGGACGTGGTGGTGAGTGAAGCCAGCAGAGAGAGCGTAAAAAGAGGCAAGCGTTTCATTTATCAGCATCCTTATCCGTAGATATAACCAAATGTTTCCGCCGACAAGTCTGCGACAGTGCGGTGACACTTTTGTGTCAGTTAAGGAATGTTTTGATGACAAAAGCGGCAAAGTGGAGAGGCTTAAGGCAATCTGCGCAGAGGTTAAGCAAATAGAAAAAAAGGAGAAAATAGCCCTTGACCCTTATCGCTGAACTCCCTATAGTAGCGCCCCGTTGACCCAGTGCGGTCAGCAAACAAAATGTGGTGAGGTGTCCGAGTGGCTGAAGGAGCACGCCTGGAAAGTGTGTATACGGCAACGTATCGGGGGTTCGAATCCCCCCCTCACCGCCATCATTCAGAGAAGAGCCTGTACGCAAGTACGGGCTTTTTTCTTTTATATTCTCCAGGCGTGGGGGGATGAGAATCCCCGATGGGGGGTTCGACAACTGGCGCATACCAGTTGGACAGCGGAGCCTGCGACGCTGCCCGCAGGGTGAGCGAAGCTCATCAATCCCCCTCACCGTCATCATTTATATAAAAGTGCCCGGTTAACAGCCGGGCATTTTTATTTGTCTGTTATCCAGGTGCTTTTGTGCAACAGGACGCATAATCGAAAGATCCCCTTTCGCTGCAATATCGCGTGGGCAGCGGACCGTGTACTCTTACCGGAAATTCTGCAGGGTATCCTTTTCATCCACTGATGATGTCTTTGAATTAAGAGGGAATGCGCGATGACCAGACTGAAAAAGCACCGGCCATGTTCCGGCCACTCTCTTCGCTGTTTAATGAGACGGACGAACGATCGCCTGACGGGAGAGCGTTAACATGGCCGTTCAGTCAAACGTATCCCATATTCTTAACGAACTCGCGCACAACGCCCGGCAGATAGACGAGAGCCAGGCGCAGGCATTGATCGCACAAATTCGCAGCGCGAAACACATTTTCCTGCAGGGTGCCGGGCGCAGCGGCATTGCTATCCGCGCGTTCGCTAACCGTCTGTTGCATCTGGGTTTCTCTGTCAGCATGGTGGGTGAAATCTCGTCACCCCACTCCAGACCTGGCGATTTATTGATTATTGGTTCTGGCAGTGGCGAAACCGCGAGCCTGAAAGCACTGGCGCTGAACGCCGTTGAGCGCGGTGTCGATGTGGCGCTGATTACCCTGAAAGCAGATTCAGGCATCGGCAGACTGGCCAAATGCGTGTTGGTGTTACCCGGCAACGTTAAAACCGATAACGCACGCAGCGCCGGACGATTCTCGCAGCCAATGGGCTCGGCCTTTGAGCAGCTTTGCTTCATCACCTGTGACGCCATGGTGCTTGAAATCATGCATCAGTGCGGTGAAACCAGCGAGAGCATGTTCAGCCGCCATGCGGACTTCGAATAACAGCATAACGTGTTTCCCGAACGTCGCTGATTTATACGCGGCAAACCTGAGAGCGAAACCCTGTGTGGTGATAAGGTGTCGCCGCTGATACGGGTGTACAGGTTAGATAATTTATTCTGTTTATATTTAAGCGTAATTGATTTCCCTGGTGCCGGACTCAGTTATTGATGTGGATAAGGCCACGCATGATCGAGGCCGGTTGATGACAGGATGCCCGTGACGGCCAGCCAGGCGAGCACCAGCGCGAAGATAATAATTGCTGTAATTTCAATTGATTTAATCAAATGACGCTTAGCCATAAATACCCCTTCTCAGTTCAGGTGTTTGTACACGCTTCTCTGAAGATAAGATGTTACCGGTAAAGCGCAAGCGTTGATCACATCATGAAACATAAAGCACAGCTTATTGATTATTTGCGGCGCGAAAATTTGGCATAGCCGATTACCCGTCTGCTGGCGTCCTGGTGCATCCGGGTTTTTCGTGGGGTGAGTGATGTTATCCTTCAGACGCTGCGTGCACCGGGCTAAGCGCATCCGTTGCCGCTAACCCATTTTTGTGACGCACAATATCCGCCATGATTGCCAGCGCGATCTCCGCCGGGGTTTTGCTGCCGATATCCAGACCAACCGGTGCGTGAATGCGCTGCAACTGCGCCGGCGTCAGCTCCGCAATCGCGCTCAGGCGCGCTTTGCGTTTGGCGCTGTTGCGCTGCGAGCCCATCGCACCGAGATAAAATGCCGGCAGATTGACCGCTTCCATCATGGTGAGATCATCAATACGCGCATCATGCGTCAGCGAGAGGATCGCCGTGGCGGCATGACAGCCCTCGCGTTCCAGATACACTGCCGGAAACTGCTGCACCAGTTTGACATCCGGCGCCAGTTCGGCCGCCATATTGCTCAGCACCTCTTCACGGTGTTCACAGACGATGGTTTCGAATCCCAGCGCCAGCGCGAAGTTGGCACAGTAAACGGCGACGCTGGAGAGTCCGGCAAGGATCAGGCGTGGCGCGGCACTCAGGGTCAGAACGATTTCATCGTCAGTGACCTGGGTGCGGGTGCGGCGGGTATAAGGTGCCGGTTCGAGCGCGTGACACGGCTGCGGCAGCGTCAGGCGTTTGGTGATGGCACGCGCGCCGGTCAGCGCATCCTCCAGCTGCTGTAAATAGCGCAGCGTGGCGGCCCCGGCAGGCAACCGTTCGACCAGAATATCCAGTACGCCGCCGCATGGCAGCGCGCGGTCAGGCGTGTCGCCCCCCTCACCGTAGCGCACCAGTTGACTGGCGGCAGAGAACGCCTGCTGCTGAACGCGGGTGATAAAATTCTCCTCGACGCAGCCGCCGGAAAGGGAACCGCTGTAGCGCCCATCGACGCGAATCACCATCATCGCGCCAGGCGGGCGCGGCGATGAGCCGTACGTACTGAGCACGGTACACAGCCACACCGGCTGCGCTTCCGCCCACTGCTGCGCCATCCTTACCACCTGCACATCAAGAGAGTGCATGACTTTCTCCGCTCATCGTTTCCGCCTTTTTTCGTCCCGTAAGCATAGCAATGAAAAACCCGGCCGCAGCCGGGTTGAGATTAGCTATTTTTTCAAGGTTAACTGTAAGCATGCAGCGTGCGCTGGCACAGTGCCGAGCGAACGCAGTCGTCTTTACCGAAACGCACCACGCCAATCATCTCATCCTCTTCGAAGCGCGCCAGCGCATCGGCAAGGCCAGATTTGACGCTGGCGGGCAGGTCGCACTGGGTGACATCACCGTTGACAATGACCGTGACGTTTTCGCCCAGGCGGGTCAGGAACATCTTCATCTGCGCAGCGGTGACGTTTTGCGCCTCATCCAGAATCACCACCGCATTCTCAAAGGTACGTCCGCGCATATAAGCGAAGGGCGCGATCTCTACCTTGGCGATTTCGGGTCGCAGGCAGTACTGCATAAAGGAAGCGCCGAGACGTTTAACCAGAACGTCGTAAACCGGTCGGAAATAGGGGGCAAATTTCTCGGAGATGTCTCCTGGCAGGAAACCGAGATCTTCATCCGCCTGTAAAACCGGGCGCGTCACAATGATCCTTTCGATGTCCTTATTGATCAGGGCCTCGGCTGCTTTCGCAGCGCTGATCCAGGTTTTACCGCAGCCGGCTTCACCGGTCGCGAATATCAGCTGTTTCGTTTCTATGGCGTTAAGATAGTGCGCCTGAGCATCGTTTCTGGCCTCAATTGGTGACCGGTCACGCACATCGCGCGCCATGCCAATTGCATCCAGCCCACCCATCTGCACCAGCGAAGTGACCGATTCTTCTTCACGCTGACGATGACTGCGAGAGTCACTGCGAAGCACTCGGCGGGCTTCACGACGCGCTTTGATCACTGCTTTCTGTCTTCCCATAGTGGCACCTTACAGTTGGTTTCATTTATCGCGGCGGATCACCCGCGGCGATGATTTGAACGCTTTAGAGGTTTTGTTGGCTTCCTTGTAAGCCGTATCGAGCCAGTGAGAAAAGTGTGCAACAACGCCGAAACGCTGCCGCGCACCGGTAAACATCGGAAAAGAATTCGAAGGCGATAAAAGAAAAGTGAAGAGGATTCTCACGCGGGAGACAATCCCCCGCAGCGTACTGCGCTAGCTGAAGTGTATTTAACTGTCCGTATAAGGATCGGGCCATGCGCGAACTCCAGTGGACTTAGCCACACAACTGACGACGCTATGACTAAAGTTCATCATATTTCCGCCGATTTGCAACACTATTTTTACTTTACAGCAAAGAAAACCCGCATGGCGCTGCCTTAGCCCGGTGCGCTTAAATTAAATTAATATTACTATTCAGTAAGATAGGTAATTGAGCACTTAACAAACTGTTTCAGAAAATTCGGACATCACAGCGAGACAAGAGAAATTTAAGGCGGGCTTAACAGCAGCGCCTGGCACCGCGAACGGCGAACAAGCGCTGTGCATTAATTAATCAGGCTTCGAGCAACGGCTGCCCCAGATAATGATTTTTGTCCGCCACGCCGGGCAAAACAAAAAAGTATCCGCCGCCGATGGGACGAATATATTCTTCCAGCGCTTCGCCGTTCAGCCGTTTCTGCACGGTAATAAAGCCTTTGCTTAAATCGTGCTGATAACAGACGAACAGCAGCCCCATATCCAGCTGCCCTGCCCCGGTAATCCCCGAGGAATAGCTGTAGCCGCGCCGCAGCATCAGGCTGCTGTCGGTTTGCGGCGTGCGTGGATTGGCGAGCCGGATATGCGCATCCAGCGCAATTATTTCGCCGTCCGGATCGCGGGCGTAATCCGGCACGTCGTGCTCGTGCTGCATCCCCAGCGGCGCGCCAGACAACTTCTCACGACCAAAAATGGTTTGCTGCTCGCCCAGCGGCGTGCGGTCCCACATTTCAACGTGAAAACGAATGATGCGCACCGCCTGATAGCTGCCGCCGTGCGTCCACGCCGGTTCCTGCTGTTCCGGTGTCACCCACAACAGCTGGTCCATCAACTGCGCATTGTTCGTATCCGGATTGGCGGTGCCATCTTTGAAACCCAGCAGGTTAATTGGCGTTTCGCGCCCTTTGCTGCGTGCAGCGTGATCGGCGATAAAGCCGTCGCGCCGCCAGCGCACCGCCAGCAGATCCGGCGTATGCTTGATGATATCGCGCAGCGCGTGAATCACCGTATCCTGGGTATTGGCGCAGATCTGAATCAGCAGGTCGCCATGACACTGTGCGGCGTCGAGCGAATCGTTGGGAAAGCGTGTCATCGTCTGCAGCTGGCTGGGTTTATGCGCGGCCAGCCCGAAGCGCTCGTCGAACAGTGAATCACCCACCGACAGCGTCAGGGTCAGGTTATCGGGCGCAATGTCCGCACCCAGGATGCCGGAGTCGAGCGGCGGCAGCTGCGGATTGGGCACCGCCGGCGCCGGTCCGCCCTGGGTGAGAAAGGCAAAGCGCTGCGTCAGCAGCCGCAGCAGGCGTTCCAGTTCGGCTTTATCACCGGCCAGCACATCAAACGCCACCAGCATCATAGATGCCTGCTGCGGCGTCAGGATGCCGGCCTGATGAGCGCCGTAAAACGGTTGCGCCTGCTGGCGCGCATCGGGTGCAACCGTGCCGGGTGAGAAACTCTCTGCCGCGCTGGCGGCATGGAACGGACAGCCGCCGCCCAGTGCCGCCGCGCCACCCAGCATGCCCAATCCCTGTAACAGACGACGACGCGACGGTTGCGCCGCGTCATTTTTTTTACTCATGATTAATCAAGACCTAAAGTGCCGCGCAGCAGGGAGAGATCTTCCGCCAGCGTGGTGATGGGCCCTTTCAGCGCATTACGGTCGCTGGTGGTCAGCTTTTCATAGGAGGCAAAACCGTCTTTGGTACGGTATTTGCTGAGAATGCCATCCACCTTCTTAAAGTTCGCGTCCACTTTCGCCAGCAGCTGCGGATTGGCTTTTTGCAGCAGAGGACGCAGCAGATCAACGATTTTCTGTGCGCCGTCGATGTTGGCCTGAAAATCGGACAGATCGGTACGGCTGTAGCGATCTTCCTCACCAGAGATTTTGCTGGACGCCACCTCTTCAATCAGTCCTGCCGCGCCACCGACCACTTTCGCCGGCGGGAAGGCCAGCTCGCTGACGCGGGTTTGCAGATCCTGCACATCCTTATACAGCTGGTCAGCGAACGCGTCCGCGCCTTTGGTGGTGTTGTCGGCGAACAGCAGTTTTTCCAGCCGGTGGAAGCCGGTAAATTTCGGATCTTCCGCTTTTTTCTCGAAGTCATCTTCACGCGCGTCAATACTGCCGTCGAGGTCAGAGAACAGTTCGGCAATCGGCTCGATGCGCTCATAGTGCACACGCGTCGGCGCATACAGCGCTTTGGCTTTTTCCACGTCACCGGCTTTTACCGCGTCGGTAAAGGCTTTGGTGCCGGCCACCAGCGCGCTCACCTCGCCCATCACGTAGACTTTGTAATCGGCAATCGGCCCGACCAGCTGCAGCACGTCTGGCTTGCCGCTGCTGGCTTTTTGGCTGTCACCGCTGACCACCAGCTTGCCTTTCGGATTAGTGAGCAGGCCGCAGGTCATGTCATATTCACCCGCTTCCAGGTTGGCGGTGAGCTTCTGGCTGAAGCCGGGCGCGATGTTTTCGCGCTCTTCCACCACCATCACGCCTTTGAGGATTTCCCACTCCAGCGCTTTCTGGCTGTTGTTTTTGATGATGAACTGGGTTTTACCGGCCTGCACGTTGAGCGACATCGGCTCGCACTGCTTGTCAGTGACCGTCACCGTGACCTGCGGTACGGCAGCGGCAGAAGCGGCACCGGACAGCGCCAGCATTGAGAGCAACAGCGCCTTACGGCGGAAGCGAATCGTCATAGTCATATCCCTGTTACATGAAGGTACAGGCGCACGCGCGCCTGCGAAAATTTAGCGCACCGAACGTGCAGCGCTGGGTGCCGGACGCGCCGGGAAGAAAAACAGCAGCAGCGCCGGGATCAGATAAATCAGCCATACTGCGACTTCGCTGACGCTCGGCGCTTCCTGATAACCCAGAATGCCTTCCAGCAGCGTGCCAAAGATCGAATGGGTAGAGAGCGTGTTGCTGAAGTCAAACGCGGTCGCCTGGAAGTGGTTCCACAGTCCCGCCTCGTGGAAGGCGCGGATCGCCCCCGCCGCCAGTCCGGCCGCCACCAGCAGGATGAACAGGCTGGTCCAGCGGAAGAAGTGCGCCATGTTAAGCCGCACGCCGCCGTAGTAAATCAGCATGCCGAGCACGATGGCGGTCGCCAGACCCAGCACCGCGCCAATCGGTGGCGCATAGCCAACATCCTGGGTAAACGCCGCCAGCAGAAAAAACACCGACTCCAGCCCTTCCCGCGCCACGGCGAGAAACACCATCAGCACCAGCGGCAACCCGCTGCCGCCCGGCTTCTGCAGCGCCTGATCGACGGATTTTTCCAGCGTAGCTTTGATATTGCGCGACACCTTGCGCATCCAGAACACCATTGAGGTGAGGATCACCACGGCAATTACCGCCACGATGCCCTCGAACAGTTCCTGCTGTTTCTGCGGGAACTCACCGGTGGTTTCGTTGATGAAAATACCGAGCGCGAGGCACAGCGCCGCAGCAATAAACACGCCGGCCCACATCGCGGGGAACCACTGGCTGCGCTGGGTGCGTTTGAGATAGCTGGCAATCAGGCTGACGATGAGCGCTGCCTCGAGACCTTCGCGCAGCATAATGAGAAAGGGAACGAACATCACCAACCTCTTGAATGTTAAGGAGGGTAAACCTTAGGTAAAAATACGTAAAGTGCGAACGATATCGATTATCATTATCGCGGATGAAAATACAAGTCACCGCGCGAAATTAATTTTGCTTTTGCGGGTCAGGTAGCGATGCGGGAAAGTCAGGGCGGAGTGACAGATTGCGCGATAAATCGTGCGCAGAGGACGAGACATGAAAACTGCGGGGAACACGGCACACGCGCTCCCCGCTTTACTCAGGCCAACACCGTTATTTGGTGTTGTATTCCGCTTCGGCGGCATCGAAACGCTGCTGCGCTTCAGCCGACGGTTCGCGGCCGGCCAGGCTCACCACGACAATCGCGATGCTGGCAAACAGGAAGCCCGGGATGATTTCATACAGGTTGAGCCAGGCGTACTGCTTCCAGATCAGCACCGTAGCGGCCCCGATAATCATGCCGGCCAGCGCGCCGTTGCGCGTCATACGCTTCCAGCACACGCCGAACAGCACCACCGGACCGAATGCGGCACCAAAGCCTGCCCAGGCGTAGCTCACCAGGCCGAGCACGCGGTTCTCCGGGTTGGAGGCCAGCGCAATTGCCACCAGCGCAATCACCAGCACCATTAAACGGCCAACCCACACCAGCTCTTTCTGGCTGGCATTTTTACGCAGGAAACCTTTATACAGGTCTTCGGTCAGCGCGCTCGAGCACA